>NZ_JACHIA010000022.1 GCF_014202995.1 Longimicrobium terrae | reverse complement strand
CTGTCCAGCGCCGCGCCGAACAGCACGTGCGTGCCCACCTCCACCAGCCCCACGCCGCGGATTCGCGGGTAGGCGCTTTCTCCCCCGGAGGGCGACTCCGGCCGCGCGAACGCCGTCCGGTTCGCCTCCGAATCCGGCACCTCCAGCGTAAAGCCGTCCATCGCCACCAGGAGCCGCTCGCGATACCACGCGCCCTCGGTGCCGCGCTCCGCTACCGGCCGCACCACCTGCTTGTACAGTTGCTTCACCGGCTCCACGCCCAGCCGGGTCCTTGCCTGGGAGATCGCGGGTGCTCCGGCGGTCTTCACCGGCTTGGCGCCCGTTACCCGCCCTGTCCGCATCGCGATGTCCTTCAGCCCTTGCTGAAGCACGCGCAGAACCTCCTGCGTGCTCAGCGGCCGGAAGAGCCCCAGCGCGATGATGTAGTAAACAAGGACGTGCGCGGGCAGCGCACGCACCCGTTCACTCGCCCGGCCGGTCTGGTTGAGGATGGCGTGCACCTGGTCCATCGGGAACCGCGTGGTGAGCACGCCGATATTCATCAGGTCAGCCAGCCGGTTCTCTTCCTGCCGAAGCTGCTTCGTACGCGCCATTCCGCTCTCCCGGGCTGAGATCTGTATTTCACGATAACACTCCGGGAGCTCAAAGTGAATGGTATTACGCGAAGGCGGACTTTGCGCCGTTGTTGCCGCGACTTCAGTCGCCCCAGCCTGCCCCGGGACCGAACCCGATCCATCCGGAAACCGCACCCCCCCCGCACCCTCGACGCGCCATGACGAACGAGACCACGACGCTGACCATCGGCATCCCCATCTACCCGGGCATCGACCCGCTGGACGTCGTCGCGCCGTACGAAATCTTCAGCACCATGGCGCAAGAAGTGGCGGACCAGTGCACGGTCAACGTCCTGGTGATGGCCGAAACCGTGAATCCGGTGCCCTGCCGCTTCGGCATGCCGCTGGTGCCCGGAACCACCTTTGACGCCGTAGCCGCGCTGGACGTGCTGTGGGTGCCCGGCGGCAGCGTGCAGGCCCTGCACGAGTTGATGAAGGGCGGCCCCTACCTGGACGCGCTGCGGCGGTGGAGCGAGGGCGCGCGCTTCGTCACCTCCGTCTGCGAAGGCGCCATGCTGCTGGCCGCCGCCGGGCTGCTGGACGGCTACCACGCGACCACCCACTGGGCCTTTCTCCCCTGCTTCGACCGGTTCGGCAAGATCATTCCCGTGGGCGGAACCGACGACCGCTGGCCGCGCTTCGTGGTGGACCCGCCAGAGCCCGCGCCCGGCGCCCTGGGCACCCGCGTCACCGGCGCCGGCATCAGCGCCGGGCTGGACGAGGCGCTGCAGCTGGTGCTGATGCTGTTCGGCAGAGAGGTTGCCGAGCAGGTGCAGATCAGCATCCAGTACTTTCCCGATCCGCCGGTCAACGCCCGCCTGGAGCCCGCGCAGAGCTGTCCCCTGCTTCCCGCCGCGCCGGCCAGCTGAACCGCGAGGCGCTCGGTTCCAAGAGGACGATCGATGACCGGCCCGGGCCCGCCTGCTTGTGCAGCGCGGGCCCGGGCCGCAATGTTGGCTTCCATCCGGACGACTTTCACCCTTCACATCCCGCCACGATGCGCCTGTTCGCGACTGTCATTCTCGCCCTCGGCGTGGTCGCCGCGCCCGCGTACGGCCAGCGCGCCCCCGAGCGGCCGCGTGCGCGCGAGGCCGGCGTGGTGGTCGGCGTGCTGGCACCCGGGCCGCTGAACGCCATCACCGACGTGGCGGGCGTGCGCGTGGGGCAAACGACCATCACCGAAGGCGACAGCGTGCAGACCGGCGTGACCGCCATTCTGCCGCACGGGGGCGACCTGTTCCACGAGCGCGTTCCGGCGGCCATCCATGTCGGCAACGGGTTTGGCAAGCTGCTGGGAAGCACGCAGGTGGATGAACTGGGCGAACTGGAGACGCCCATTCTGCTCACCTGCACGCTCTGTGTCTGGAAAGCCGCGGACGCGATGGTTGGCTGGATGCTGGCGCGCCCGGGGATGGAGGACGTGCGCTCCATCAACCCCGTCGTGGGCGAGACCAATGACGGCGTGCTGAACGCCATCCGCCTGCGCCCCGTGGCGTGGCAGCACGTGACCGCCGCGCTGGAGAGCGCGTCCGCCGGGCCGGTGGCGGAGGGGAACGTGGGCGCGGGCGCGGGAACGGTCGCCTTTGGCTGGAAAGGCGGCATCGGCACCAGTTCGCGCCGGCTGCCCGCGTCGCTGGGCGGCTACACGGTGGGCGTGCTGGTGCAGACCAACTACGGCGGCGTGCTCTCCATCAACGGTGCGCCGGTCGGGCGGGAAATGAGGCAGTTCGCCTTTCAGCGCCAGCTGCAGGCGGCGCCGCCCTCCGGCACCGCGATGAACCCCGTGCGCGAGCGCGCCGACGGCAGCGTGATGATCGTGGTGGCGACGGACGCGCCGCTCAGCGCCGCCAGCCTGGACCGCGTGGCCATGCGCGCCCTGGCGGGAATCGCGCGGACGGGCGGCAGCTTCACCAACGGCTCGGGCGATTATGTGATCGCCTTTTCCACGGCGGATTCCGTGCGGCGGCGCACCGGATCGGCGCCGCGCGCCATCACCGACCTGCCGAACGACGCCATGTCGCCGCTGTTTCAGGCCGCGGCCGAGGCGGCGGAGGAAGCCGTGTACAACTCGCTCTTCCGCGCCACCACCGTCCGCACGCGAGCCGCCACCGTGGAGGCGCTCCCCATCGACCGGACGCTGGAAATCCTGCGCCGCTACAACGCCCTGGGGTGGGACCGGACGCTGCCGCCCGGCGCGCGGCCCTGACCCGCGTACAACGGGCTGCACCGCATGGGTATCCGCCGCGACTCGGAAGGCACGCACAACCGCATCTTTGCCGTAGTGCGGCGCATTCCGTCCGGGCACGTCCTCACCTATGGCGACGTGGCCGCGCTCGCGGGGATGCCGGAGCACGCGCGGCTGGTGGGGTACGCGCTGCACGCGTTGCCGCAGCACAGCGCCGTTCCGTGGCACCGCGTCATCAACCACAAGGGCGGCATCAGCACCGGGCGCGCATGGCCGGGCGGAGAACTGGTTCAGCGCTCGCTGCTGGAAGCAGAGGGGCTGCACTTTGACGCCAACGGCCGCACATCCCTCAAGCGCTATCGCTGGAAGCCCGATGACGGCGCGGCGGACGCGCCGGGCACCCCGGACTGAGGATCGTCCGACCGCGCATCTCATCCACCCCACCCCACCACTTCCCGCCTCCGCCCGATGATCGACCTCTACGAAATCGATGGTTTTCTGGATGACGCGGCGCGCGCGGAAATTGTCGCGGAACTGGACCGCATCGGCGGCGCGCCCGCGACGGTGCTGAGCGCCGATCCCGGCGGCCGCGTGCAGCCGGCCGTGCGTAAGACGACACGCCTGGCCGTTTCTCCCGAGACCCGCGCGCGCGTCCGCGACACGCTCATGCGCCGCGCGGCGGAGATCGGGGCGCACTTCGGCGTGGAGCTCCGCGAGTGCGAAGATCCGCAGTTTCTGCGGTATGAGACGGGCGACTTCTTTGTCCCGCACCAGGATGGCAATACGCCCATGGTGTACGACGATTCGCGGTTCCGGCGCGTGTCCGCGGTCATCTTTCTCAGCCACCGCGCGGAACAGGACGCGCCCGGCACGTACGGCGGCGGATCGCTGGTCTTTCACGGCCCGTCTACCGGTCCGCCGGTGCAGGTGGCGGCGGAGGGCCGTCCCGGCTCGCTGGTCACGTTTCGCGCGGAAACGACGCACGAGGTCACGCCTGTAACCCACGGCGTGCGCTACACGATCGCAACCTGGTTCCGGTAGCCGGATCACCGCCCCGCGCGCGCGGCAGGACAGACCGGCAGCGTCCACGACGGATCCGGTTCGCGCCATCATGCGAACGCATCGTTTGTGGAGCGCGGTCGCCGCGCAGTGCGAAACCGCGATTGGGGCCGGCCACGCGGGGAAACATCCGCGACGGCGCAAAAGGGTGTCTACGGTGTGCCTATCTTCTGCCCCACAGGCATTTTACGTTGCGCATTTCACGCCGTTAATATATGATCTTCAGCCACGCCGCCCCGCAGCCCGCGGACGGCAGACTCCCGCCGGAGATCCCAATCATGAAGAAGCTCTCGCTGGACACGCTCGAGGTCACGTCGTTCGAGACCTCCGCCATCTCGTCGGAACGCGGCACCGTGCAGGGCAACGCCATCGCGCCGCAGCCCGTGTCGCGGCTGCAGTGCAACTCCATCCTGGCGCCCTGCTACCCGACCGACCCCAACTTCGACTGCACGTACGGCTGCTCGCAGAACACGGCGTGTCCGGAGCGCTGCTTCATCATCGACCAGCCGGTCGGCGAGGCCTGATTTCTGGCCGCGCGCCGTTCACGGCGCGGGGCACGGATGACGGAAAAGGGCCGGACTCGCGCGAGTCCGGCCCTTCGCTTGTTCAAGGGCGAAGGTTGATCGGCATTCCGCCATCCCCCGAATCTTTGCGTGGGCCGCGCCGTATGACTGCGCACGGCAGGACTGACGACGAACAAACCCGACTGGAGCAGACGGACCGATGGAGATTTCTCCGCTGATGATCCCGATTTTCGCGCTGTGCATCCCGCTTCTGGGGATGGCGACGCGCCTGGTCGCCGCGATCAAGGCTCCGGCGCAGGTCCGGGGACCGCTGCCGGAAACCGCGGCGCTGGCGGAAGAAGTGGCGCAGCTTCGCATCGAGCTTTCCGAGATGCGCGAAAAAGTCGAGTTCACCGAACGCCTGCTGACCGCCGGCGCGCCCGCGATGCCGCAGAGCGTCGCCTCCCGCCAACCGGTCGGCGTACTGAACGTCTGACCCGCACGGATTGCGCCGCAAAACCGGCGGAGAATCTTCCCGCCGCGCGCTGCTGACCCACTCTGAACCTCCCGTGCGCCTGCTCGTACGGGGAGGTTTCTGCTCATGAAAGGTCGTATCAACCGACCGGGCCAAACAGGTCACCGAGAAAAACGGAATTCCCCACGCAGGGGCAAACACACATTTTACGAAGTTACTTGCGGAATCATTCGCCAACCTGTACTTTGTAGACACTCGATACGGCGGCATTGATTCTCGCTTCACAAGGTGTTGCATGAAGACTTCTCGACGGGTCCGTGGCGGTGCTGCGGCATTGCTGCTCGCCGTGGCCATCGGGGCACCCGCCGGCGCGGCTCTGCTGCACGCGCAGACCAAGTGCTTCTTCAAGGACTGCCTGGTTTTCCCCAACGGAACCCGCGTCTGCGAAGTGCGCGAAGTTGCCTGCCCGGAGGCCACATGATCCCGCGCCATTTCAGCACGGCGGCGCGGACGCACGGCGCGCTCGTCGTGCTGGCGGCGGCCTCGCTGCTGGGCGCATGCGAGCGCCCGGCTCCGGTGGCGGTTTCCCCGGCGCCGGCTGCGGTTGAGGCGTTCGCCGCGCGCACAGGCGTGTCGGTGAAAGCGATCGACGCACTCACGCGCAGCAACCAGCAACTGGCCAGCGGCATCGCCGCGGGGGAACTGGAGCCGGCCAACCTCGAGCGCGTCCTTGCCGCCGAGCCGGACAGGATGGGCGAGCTGCTCCGCACCGCCGACCTTCTGCGGGCGCGGTACCAGGCGGCCCCGAACGCCGCCCTGCCGCAGCTGTGACCGCTTTGGCTCGTGGCAGGCTGGCGATCGCGCTGGTTTCCGCACTCCTGGCCGCGTGCGCCGGCCGGGACGACGCACCCGCCGATGGTCCCGTCGCGCAGTGGACGCTCGCGCCTGAGCCGGCCGTGCGCATCGGCGGCGGGGACGGCGCCGACGCGCTGTACATCGCCACTTCGGCCCTGCGGATGGCGGACGGGCGCATCGCGGTGGCCAGCGCGGGCGCCGGGCAGATCCGCATCTTTGATGGACGGGGCGGACTGGTGGACAGCGTGGGCCGCAAGGGAAGCGGACCCGGAGAGCTCCGGTTTCCCACGTGGATCGGCACGCGCGCGGACAGCCTGCTGGTGTGGGATTCGGGCCGGCTTTCCGTCTTTGGTCCGGGTGGAAAGTTCGTCCGTTCCGCCGCGCCGGAGCTGGGCGGCGCGCTCTTTCCCTCCGTGACCGGCCAGTACGCGGACGGCAGCCTGCTCGTGGCCGTCGAAAACCAGCCATCCACCACCGCGGCGGAAGGACGGCCATGGCGCGGCACGCTGCGCTTCATCCGCGTCGCGCCCGACGGCCGGGTGATGGACACGGTGAAGGTCGCACGGTCGGGAGAGCGCTACTCGTACTCGCGCGGGACGACCGGGCGCGTGGCGGAGGACCTGCCGTTCGGGCGGCGGACCGTCGCGGCCGTGGCGGGAAACAGCCTTCTGTTCGGCACGGGCGAGGAGTACCGGATTCGCGCCGTGCAGGGCGCGGGGGACGAGCGGGAGCTGATCCGCCGCGCGTGGACGCCGCGCAGGGTGTCGCCCGACGACATTCGCGACTACTGGGCGCGGATGGTCACCGTCGGCGGCGGGGAGCGCGACGATCCCCAGACGACGGCCGTCCGCGCTCGCATCCCGTATCCCAAGACCCTGCCGCCGTACGAGCGCATGCTGGTGGATACGGACGGCAACATCTGGGTGCAGGACGCGTCGCTCCCCCACGAGTGGGACGGAACCTCGCGCTGGCGCGTCTTTTCGCCGGAGGGCGCCCTCCTTTCCGAACTCGCCCTTCCGGGACGGCTGACCATCCATCAGATCGGCCCGGACTGGATTCTGAGCACCTCGCTGGACGACGAGCAGCGCGAGATCGTACGGCTGGACCGGTATCAGCGCAGCCCCGCAACGTAGCCTCACACCGTTCATCCAAAGAAAGCCTTTTATCATGATGAAACCGGGATTCCGCACGCTGGTGGCGCTCGGCACCGTGGTGGCGCTCAGCGGTGTCATCTCCGCCGCGGGGCATCTGCAGGCGCAGATCCGCAGGTGCTATGCGGAAACCTGCACCGTCATCGCCGGAAAAACCTACTGCGCCGAGCACGAGGTCCCCTGCCCCACGCAGACGTGATCGCTTCCCTGAGATGAAGTGAGCGGGCTCCGGATCATCTCCGGAGCCCGCTTTCGCCGTTCGTGGGATGATCAGCCCCCGCCTGTTCACAAGAGTCTGGCGCCGCGTTCCCTCCGCGCTACGTTGGATGAGTTTACGCCCGACGTTCCCCGCCGCGCACGAATGCCGATGATCTCGCGATTCATCCACATCCGCCGTATCTCCCTGTCCATGCTGGTGATGGCCGGCGCCGCCGGTAGCGCGGCCGCGGGCCGCGCGTCGGGTGGCGGTCCGCGCGACATACTGGACCGGGCGATCACGCAGGCGGGCGGGGCGCAGGCGCTGGAGCGGGCCCGCGCGCTCACGTGGGACGGCGAAGCGACCATCAACGGCGGCGGCCGCACGGTGCGCATCGCGGGAAACTGGGCCGTGCAGGCGCCCGATACCGCCGTCGTTGCCACGTGGGACGTCACGCGCGGGCCGCAGACGATGCGCGCGCTGGTCGTCGCCGCGCCGCGCGGATGGCTGTGGTCGCCCGCGTCGTTTGCGCCCATGCCCGCCGCCATGCTCGCCAGCGAACGCGACGAATTCTATCTGTACGACGTGATGCGGCTGGTGCCGCTGCGCGACGCGGACGTCACGCTTACCGCCATCCCGCCCGACTCCACCGGGCAGCGCGGATTCCGCGCGGAGCGGCCGGGCCGCCCCGCCATCGACCTGTTCGTGGACGGGGACGGTCGGCTTTCGCACCTGCGGACTACCATCGACAACGCGGAGGGCGGCGAGCCCGTGCGGCAGGATGTGTGGCTGCGCGGAACGCTGGAAGCGGCCGGCATCCGCTGGCCCGCGCGAATCACCATCCTGCAGAACGGCGAGCCCTTCTTCGACCTCACCCTCAGCAACCTGCGGGTGCTGGACCGCATCGACGACGCCCGGCTGCGCGGGCCCTGAGCGGCGATGGGATTCGGGCTCGCTTCTGAATCGCCCCCCAATGTCGTCAATCTGACTGATCGGACACGGCGGCTTTGGTTCGCACGGGCCGCGTGCACGGGCTGGTACGCTCCTTGACCCCTCGCGGCGCCAACGCTCAACGCGAGGGAGTCGGGATGGAGAGAAGGTGGCCGGACGTGCTGTGGATCGTGCGGCACGGGCAGAGCGCGGGAAATGTGGCGAGTGACGCGGCGCACCTGGCCGGACTGTCGGAAATCGCCATCGCCGAGCGCGACGTGGACGTGCCGCTGAGCGCGCTGGGAGAGCAGCAGGCCTCGGCGCTGGGCCGCTGGTTCGCCGCCATGCCGGAGCACGAGCGGCCGACGGTGGTGCTGGCGTCGCCGTACCTGCGCGCGCGGCGGACGGCGGAGCTGATCCGCGAGGCGGGCGGGTTTTCCGCGGACTTGGGCATCGACGCGGATGAACGGCTGCGCGAAAAGGAGTTCGGCATCCTGGACCGGCTTACGCGCGGCGGCGTGGCGGAGCGCTTTCCGGAGCAGGCGGAATTCCGCCGCCTGCTGGGCAAGTTCTACCATCGCCCGCCCGGCGGCGAAAGCTGGTGCGACGTCATCCTCCGCCTGCGCAGCGCGCTGGACACGCTGTCGCTGCACCAGCGCGAGGAGCGCGTCCTCATCGTCTGCCACCAGGTCGTCGTCCTCTGCATGCGCTACCTGCTGGAGTGCATGACGGAGGCGGAAATCCTGGGGATCGACGCGGCGCAGGAGGTGGCCAACTGTTCGGTCACCTCGTACGAGTTCAATCCCCGGCTGGGGCCCAAGGGCAAGATGGAGCTCACCCGGTTCAATTTTGTCGCGCCGCTGGAAGTGGCGGGCGCGCCCGTCACCACCCGCCCGGACGAGGCCGTCGCCGCCCGATGAACAAGCCCATTCAGGTCACCCCCGCGTCGCTCCGCCGCCTCGCGCTTCCCTCGCTGGACGACGAGGCGGACAAGGATGCCCGCGGGCGCGTGCTGCTGGTGGGCGGCTGCGCGGAAAACCCCGGCGGACTGCTGCTGGCGGCCGAAGCGGCCATGCGGGCCGGCGCGGGAAAGCTGCAGTTGGCCACCACGCACGCCGTGTCCGTCGCCGTCGCGATCGCGGTGCCGGAGGCGCGCGTCTTTGGCCATCCCGGCAAGCCGGACAGCATCAGCCCGCGCGCGGCGCAGGAGATTGCCGAGCGCGCCAATCGAGTGAATGCGCTGCTGGTGGGGCCAGGGCTGGTGGATGAGGACGCGGCCGCCCGCCTGGCCCGCGGCATTCTGCGCGAGTTGGAGCACCCCGCCGTGGTGCTGGACGCGGGCGGCCTGGCCGCGCTGCGCGAGGACGCGGACGCGGCCAGGCACCTGGACGGGCGCGTGGTGCTGACGCCGCACGCGGGCGAGATGGCGCAGCTGCTGGACATGGAACGCGACGACGTGGAGGCCGATCCCGAGGCCGCAGCGCGCACCGCGGTGGCGCGCTTCGGCACGGTGGTGGCGCTCAAGGGGCCGCGGACGATCATCGTGGGCCCGGAAGGGACGGCGTACCAGTACGAGGGCGGCGGCGTGGGGCTGGCCACCTCCGGCTCCGGCGACGTGCTGGGCGGGATCGTGGCGGGGCTGCTGGCGCGCGGCGCGGAGCCGGTGACGGCGGCGGTGTGGGGCGTGTACCTGCACGGCGAGGCGGGCAACGCGCTGGCCCGCCGCACCGGCGCGGTCGGCTTTCTGGCGCGCGAACTGCCGGCCGAGGTGCCGGCGATCCTGCACCGGATGTCTGAAGACGACGGAGAGGGCTGAGCCGCGCTTTCCATCGATCATCATCCATCCCGCTTTACAATCCGCCCGCGCCCGGCGATCATGTCGGGCCGTCCGCCCCATCCCCGGGATGGACGGCCCGCATCCGCCCGTCGCGGGCATCCGCTTTCCGCCACGCGCGGGGGCGGACTCCCCGCCGTTCATCATCCACCCATCCCGCCATGAGCGACACGCCCGCACACGCGGCGGAGGAAGCGGACGTCCGCGGCTCCGGCCCCGAGATCCCCCTGCGCTGGCGCACCACGTACGGCGCGCCGCCGCCGCGCCCCATCCGCCTGCAGATTCCTGGGTGGGCCGGGCAGTCCACCGAGCGCGGGGACGGGGCGCCGGCCATGCCGTGGCACTGCCAGCCGTTCGTAGAAGGCGCCACGTACGGGCTGGAACTCGTGTACCCGTACCGCAACGGGTGCACGGTGCGCAGCGAGGAGGGAAAGGTGCGGTTCGAGGGTCCGCTCAAGGACGAGATGGAGGAGGCCGGACTGCCGCATCCGTTCGGCCAGTTCGCGGCGGGGCACTACGGGATGGCGACGGCGCTGGACCTGCTTCCGCCGCCGGGGTACGCCCTGCGCCTGGGCCCGCATCCCCGCTACTTTACCGAGCGCGGCGGAGACGTGCCCCTGGCGCTGCCCGGCCACCTGCAGCGCTTCTGGCCGCCGATGTTCTTTGCGGTCTTCCGCGCTCCGGCGCCCGGCGAGGCGCACGTGTTCCGCCCGGGCGAGCCGTACGCGCAACTGCTGCTGGTGCCCGTGGGCGCCTCGTACTCCGTGGAGCTGATGGAGCCGGAGGAGGCGGAGGACCGCAATACCCAGGCGCGCCAGGTGAACGACCTGACGTACTTTCTGGCCAAGCGGCTGTGGCAGTCGGACACCGGGCACTGGTTCAACGACAAGTACAAGCAGCTGCTGCGCATCTTCCGCCGTGGCGGCCGCGACGCCGTCCGCGCGCACCTCAACATGCTGGACCGGTTCGCCGCGCCGCGCTCCAAGGAGTGAGCTCCACCGTCGGCCGCCGCTCGCGCGGCCGACGGTGGTCGCATCCATCCTCCCCCGCTGATCCGTTTCCCATCCATTGAAGACTCTGCCGCGACTGCTGCGCTGGACGCGCAATGCCCTGCTCTGCCTGATCGCGGCCGCCGCCGTGGGCTGGGCGGCGCTGCGCCTGAGCACGCGGCCATCGCACGCGCGTACGTGGCGCACCGAGCAGAGCGTGCTGCCGCGCGTGGCGGTTTCCGACAGCATCGTGACCGTCCGCAACGTGCGCGACTTCACCTTTCGCTCGCCGACGGACTTTACGCCGGGGTACCGCGACCGCCGCTACGACCTGAACAAGATCGAGCGCGTGTGGTTCGTGCTGTCGCCGTTCAACCCCGACTGGCGCGGGCCGGCGCACAGCTTTCTCTCGTTCAGCTTCTCTGATTCGCAGTACGTGAGCGTGTCGGTGGAGGCGCGGCGCGAGGCGGACGAGGAGTATTCCGTGTGGAAGGGCGCGCTGCGGCAGTACGAACTGATGTACGTGATCGGCGAGGAGCGCGACGTGATCGGGTTGCGCGCGGTGACGTGGAATGATCCGGTATACCTGTTTCCCGTCCGTGCCACGCCGGCGCAGGCGCGCGCCCTGTTCGTGGCCATGATGCGCCGCGCGCAGGCGCTGGAAAGCCGGCCGGACTTCTACAACACGTTCACCAACAACTGCACCACCAACATCCTGGACCCGGTGAACCAGATCGCCTCGCGGCGCATTCCGTTCGGCATCGACATCCTGCTCCCCGGCTACTCCGATGAGCTGGCGTACGAGCATGGGTTGATTGATACGGATCTGCCGCTGGAGCAGGCGCGCGAGCGGTTCCGCATCAACGCGCGCGCGCAGGCCGCGGCCGGAAAGCCGGATTTTTCCGCGCGCATCCGCGTGGCGGGCGGGCGATGAACCCCGGTCCGCACGCCGGCGACGGAACCGCGCCGCCGGTCCCCCGACGGATGAGCCGTGCAGGATTGTGGATGATCCGCCTGGACCGGGCGATCACGCGGATGCACTCGGCGGTGCGGGAGCGGATGGTGGAGCGCTACCCCAGGCTGCGGGACGGGCGTGAGGTGGTAAGGATGCTGACCGATGACGTAAAACGCCTGGGCGCGCGTGATTCGCGCGTGGTCCCCGGCTCGACGCTGCGGGTGCGCCTGCGGATGCGGCTGGACCGCGAGGGCGTTCCGGACAGCATTCAGGTGGTCACGCCCGGCACACCGGGGCCGTTCAGGCGCGCCGCCATCCGCGCGGCCAGACGGCTGCGCTTTCGCCCCGCCAGGCTGCACGGCCGACCGGTTCCGGTCTGGATCGAGCTTCCCCTGACCTTTCGCATTCCGCCGCGCTGACCCGCGCGCGGCGGAATCTTTTCGCATGCGGATTCCCTGATCGATGAAGATTACGCGCATCCTGCTCCCCGCGCTGGCCGCGCTCGCCCTCCCCGCCCTTCTGGCGGCACAGGAGCCCGCCGGAGCCCCGGCCTACGAATCGGTTTCCGCCACGGTGGACAGCGCCGTGGTCGCGGGGGAGCTTGCGCGCCTTGCCGCGGCCCGCGAACCCGCCGCTGAATGGACGTTCGCGATCACCTGGCCGCCTTCGGGGATTGCCTCGCGGGTGCAGATGTACTTCTCCAGGCAGGAGCCGGCTGGGCCACAGGCGGAGGTCGCGCGGATTCTGCTGGCGAACGCGCGCCGCCGCCCGCCCGCCCGAGAGCCGCAAATCGTGGCCATCACGGCGGTTCCCGGCCGCCGGGCCGTGCTGCGCGTGCCGCTGGAAAGCCAGCCCGTGCCCCTGAACAGGCGCGCCATTGAGCGCGGCATCGCGCGTGCCTCCGAGCGGCTGGTGCGTGCGGACAGCGGGCTGCGCGCCACGCGGGCTGTGGTGATGGTCCGCATGCGGCTGGGCGCGGACGGCGTTCCGGGCGGCATCACCGTCGTCCCGCCCGCCGGAAATCCGGAGATCGAGCAGGAGGCGGTGCGCGGCGCGGAACTCCTCCGCTTTCGCCCCGCGATGATCGAGGGGCGGCCGGTCGCCGTCTGGATTCAGCTTCCGCTCACGTTCGAGTTCCGGTAACGCGGCGGGTTCTTCTCCCAACCGATATCCTGATCGATGAAGATTACCCACGCCCTGATTCCCGCGCTGATCGCGCTCGCCTCCCCCGCCCTGCTCGCCGCGCAGCAGACGGCCGCCGCGCCGGAACGCTGGCAGCCCGCGCCGCTTTCCGCTGGCCTGGACAGCGCGCAGGTGGCCGCCCAGCTCGCCGCGCTTCCGGCGACGCGGGAGCCGCGCCACGCCTGGGTGTTCTCGATCGAGTACACGCCGGAAGGCACTGTTTCCGGCGTGCGGATGTTCTTCACCCCGCGGGAGCCGGCGAGTGCGCAGGCGGAAGTCGCCCGGATTCTGCTGGCCGCCGCGCGCCCGCGTGCGGCGGCCCCCGACCCCCAGCCGCTGGTGGTGACGGCGGTTCCGGGTCCCCGGCCGCTGCTGCGCGTTCCCCATGAAACGGCTCCCGTGCCGCGCAACGTCAGTGCGATGGAGTCGGCGCTACGTGAGGGGGCAGAGCGGATTCTGCGGCGCGACAGCGAATTGCAGGGAATGCAGGTGGAGGTGCGGGTACGGATGCGCGTGAACGAGGACGGGATCCCGATCGAGGCGAACGCCGTGTCGCCGGGCGCGGACTACGTGGACCAGGAGGCGGTCCGGGCCGCGCAGGCCCTTCGCTTCCGGCCCTCGCGCGTGGAGGGGCGCCCGGCGGCGGTCTGGGTGGTCATCCCGCTGCTGCTGCAGTTTCCGTAACGCGATCGGCAGCCTGTCCGCTCGCCACCCCATGACGTCGGATTCAGCGGTGGGGCGAGTTCCGCGGCGGGCCCCCACCCGGGCCGGCACCACCGGCCCACCCTCCCCCGAAAAAGGCCGGGGGAGGGTTGGGTGCGGCGGATGTTCCGACGGGCAGGGCGGAGGTCGTCGCGTGAGCGGGTTGTCTTGAGCGGATGAATCCGCCGCTCAAACAGCGGGAACCCCCGACACACCACCCACAGGCGCCGTTCGGGGCTTCAACTGCGTCGGCATCCGCGATCCAAGACGAACGCGCCCTCGCGCCGGCTCTCCGGAATGCCGCGGTGCCCTTGCCCGCCGGCCCGTCATCACCCTCATCCACCGGAGTTGCCCTTGGACGTTCTCGGGTTGATGGAACGCGTGCGCCTGCGCCGGCATTTTGCGCGGGTGATCGGCGAGTTGAAGGCGGATCGCGCGCGGGAGGCGGACGAGCCCCGCCGGGAGACGATCCGCCGTCTGGAAACGTATGCACGGCGCGGCCTCTTTCCCCGGCACGGCGGGCGCGGCGCACCCCGCCCCGTGTTCGTGGACGCGGTGGAAACGCGGTGCGCGGTGGCGTACCTGCTGGAGAGCGCGGGAGAAGAGTCCTCAGTGGCAGCCATCCGCGCGACGGCCAACCATGCCCGGGTGCCGCAACTCGCCCGTGATCCGCGCATGGCGGATTCCGTCCGGCGCCTGGGCCTGAGCGTGGATGAGGCGGCGCGGGTGCAGCCGCAGTATTCCGTGTCGTCGTGGGTGTGTCTGTCGCTCTTTGCCATGCAGTGGGCGGGCGCGGCGGGAGCCATCTACCTCGTCACCCTCGCCGTGAGGCTCGTCCGCGGACGGTGGCGCGGCCCTCTGCAAACGCGCGTCGCGCTGGCCGGGCTGGCGTGCCTCGCGATCGCCGCGGGGTGGAGCGGCTACGCCGCCATCCATCCGCCGCCGCGGGAACCCATGTCGTTCGGGCCCATGTACACCATGGGCAACTGCGGTTCGGCCTTCCATCCCGGCAACGTGGCCCGCTGCGGCTGGAGCGCGGTCACTGGCCAGACGCACCCGGTCACGCCGGACTGGCGGGAGCGCTTTCCCCATTCCGCGCCCGACCGCGCGCCCGCTCCGGCCGCCCGGTAGCCGCCTGCGGACGCGCGTGGCGCCAGACGGCATTCAGGCGCGGGCGAGCTTCTGCAGGTCCAGCTCGCCGGACGGCGTGACGTCGGCGTGGTGAACACGTGCCATGTAGTCGATGGCGCGGGCGTTTTCATCCGGATCGATGGACGCGGTGCAGTCCGCGGGAACGTGCAGGTGCAGGTCGCGCATGTACGCGTCGCTGGCGGTAAAGAGCACGCAGGTGTCGCCGGTGGCGCCGGTCAGAATCAGGTGGCGCGCGCCCAGGTACTGAAGCAGCGTATCCAGCGTCGTGGCAAAAAAGGCGGAATGCTTGGGCTTTAGCACGAAGTAGTCATCCTCATCCGGACGCAGCGCCTCCGCCAGCGGCTTGCCTTTCACGTCGCCGTTGAGCACGTGATCCACCACTTCGCGAAAGTCCGAGCGCCATTTGCCGAAGTTGTCGTTGGCGTACACGACGGGGATCCCGGCCTTGCGGGCGCGGGCCTTGAGCGACGCGATGCGCTCCGCGACCGGAATCAGCTGCGGAACCAGCTCGTCGCCGCCGGGAAATTCCAGGTCGTTGATCATGTCCACGATGATCAGCACCGCCGACGAGGTGTCGGGCGCGTTTCCGTGCAGGTCGTGATTGTTGGCGGGCATCCGGCGTCCGTACGGTTGATGAGAACGTTTGGGCGCGGCAGGCTCTGTGCAAGAACCGGTGTCGCCCCCGCTTCAGCACCCCGCTGCCGGTTCACGACATGACACGACGCGCCATGACCTCTCTCGCCGCCTTTCTGCTGGCCGGATGCAACGCCGCCCCGCGCGGGCTGGCCACGCCGGGCGGACCGCTGGGCCCGTGCCCCGATTCGCCCAACTGCGTGTCGACGGACGCGGCGGATGCGGTGCACGCCATGCCGCCGCTGCCCTTTCGCGACACGCCCGCGGCGGCGCTGGAGCGTGCCCGCGCCGCGCTGCTGCGGGAACCGCGCACGCGCATCGTGGACGAGCGCGCGGACTACCTGCACGCGGAGTCGCGCAGCCGGCTGATGCGGTTTGTGGATGACGTGGAGATCCTGGTGGACAGCACGGCGGGCGTGGTTCGTTTTCGGTCAGCATCGCGCGTTGGCCGCGGCGACATGGGCGTGAACCGCGCGCGCATGGAGCGGTTCACGGCCCGGTTCAACGGCGCGCCGGAGTGAGGGACGCGCGTGGTGGATGAGTCACGAGTGCCGGCGTTCGCGGGAGATGCGGGGCGGATAAGGTGCGAGGCGGAGACGCGGGATCGACAGGGTGCGAGGCGGCGATGCGGTCGGAGACGCGGGATCGACAAGGTGCGGGGGCGGAGATGCGAGGCGGAGACGCCGGGCGGAGATGCGGGATCGATCAGATGCGAGGCGATCATGCGGCCGGAGACGCAGGGCGGAGATACGGGATCGATCAGGTGCGAGGCGAGAGGAAAAGGATGGCGTGCGGCGGGTGATGGACAGGTTGCGTCGCGCGGCCTTCGGGAGCGGATGAATCCGCCGCTCCCGAAGGCGGTAAGCCCCGACACGGCGCCCACAGGCGCCGTTCGGGGCTTCAACTGCATCGTGGGGCGAGTTCGGTGGACGTGGGACGGTTGGACCGGCGGATGGTAGATCCTTCGTCGGCGCCAAGCATCGGCGCGGCAGAGAGTTACATCGGCGCCTCCTCAGGATGACGCCGTAGGCGGCGTGAGTCGGCACGTGGGCCAAGCTGAGCCAGGGCAGAGGTTCGGGCGCGCGGCAGCGGTGCGGGCGCCGCAAGGATCGCCCGGCACAAACGGCCGGCCCCCCGCGCTGGAGCCGCCGCCGCAGTCCGCGACGGCGGACTTTGTGCTTCACCAGCGGGGAATTCATTCCCTCGTGGCGCCGCGGCCGCGCCATCGTCCGGGACCACGCGGGGGCCGCCGGCACAGTCCGCGCAGGCGGACTTCGCGCCGTTGTTGCCGCGACTTCAGTCGCCTTCAGACGAGGCTCCCGTCGCCGCCGGCTTCATCCACGACGAACGCACTTCATCTGGATCGGGTACGCGCGATGACGTTGAACGTGAGTGTATGGGCCGCGAGCCCGGACGGTGGAGAGGTGCACGTGGAGCTCGGCCCCGGCGGCGGGATGATCGGCGATGAGTCGTACCGCACGGAGTTGTGGGGCACGCCGGTGATGAAGGATCTCGGCCTGACGCTGCTGCCGTCGCTGGGGAGCGAGTGGGGGTTCATCGTCCGCGAAGACGGTCTGGATGAACTGCGGCACGAGGCGCGGACGGTGCGCGACGCCGCCGGGCAGATCGAGGCCGCCACCGGCATCCCCGCCGACAAGATCCGCTTCTACGCCGAAAACCTGCTGCACGCCGTGGCCAGCGCCCGTGAAACGCGCGGCTCCGTGCACGTGGCCTGACCCGGCCGGGCGCGTCCGGGCTGCGCCACACGGCGCGATGCATCCGCACAGGCGGCGGGCGACGGCGGGGCAGGCAGAGGAGATGGACGGCGGTGGCGGGGAACGTGCGGTTGCGGTAGGTTGCGAGGGTCAGGTTCTTCCATCGCCCTGACGGTCTGGAAGCGGATGCCTTTCCCCGGGCGGACGCGTCGGGGGTGGGTCAAACCAGTTCGAAGGCGGGACCGATGAAGATCATTGAAGAGTGGCTTACGGAGCGGGTTGAAAATGCGCCGACTTCCTATCACCGCCACCTGCCGGACATGGCCGCGCTGCGCATCCGCATGGCGTGGCAGAAGCTGAAGCGGCAGGCGACCGAGGGGGACGAGGTGTGGGCGTTTCAGAACCCGTCCAACACGTGGAAGAAGCAGGGAAAGCTGACCGGGTACGCGCTGGTGCGCGAGGGCAAGATCCTGCAGAGCGTGACCGTCACCAACGTCTGACGCCGTTCGCGCGCAGTCACGCTGGAGACCGCGAGCAATGAGAAGCGCCCGCCGGGATGATCCCCGGCGGGCGCTTTTGCGTTCGTGAGGGAGTGGATGGAGGGGAACGGCTACTCACCCCATTCCGGATGGTTTGGCGCATGCTGAGGCACCCCTCTCCCCCCAACCCCCTCTCCCGCAAGCGGGAGAGGGGGAGCCGTTCGGCGCGAGCGACGAGTTCGGCCCGCGGCGCGATCTCCGTTGTTGTCGTCCCTGATGCAGTTGGAAGCCCCGAACCGGACGCGCCAGCGGCCGGTGTCGGGGCTTTGCGCTGTTTGAGCGGCGGATTCATCCGCTCAACGAGATCCGCTCACCCGATTCCCGCTCTGCACTCCAGACCATCCGCCCGCCCCAACCCTCCCCCAGTCTTTTTTGGGGGAGGGTGGGCCGGTGGTGCCGGCCCGGGTGGGGGCCGCCGGGAGGCCGGCTCGTCGGGTCGATGTCTGATCGCAAGAATAAACCGGCTCCCGCGCATCTGCGCGGGAGCCGGTCCTGCATTGTCCGCCGCTCCGTCAGTCGCCCGCCGGGCTGGGCGCGGGGTGCGGGTGCGGACCCGGCGTGTGCGGCGGCTTGTGCCCGCCAAACCGCCGGCTCATGAACCCCATCAGCTTTTCCCGCCATTCGTACAGAATCTCGTAGAACGTCGGGATCACCAGCAGCGTCAGCACCGTCGACGCAATCACGCCGCCGATCACCGCGCGGCCCAGCGGCGCGCGGAAGTCCGCGCCCTCGCCCGCGCCGATCGCCACCGGGATCATCGCCGCCACCAGCGCGAACGTCGTCATCAGAATGGGCCGCAGACGCACGCGCCCCGCCTCGATCAGCGACTCGCGCAGCGGCGTGCCCTGCTCGTGGTTCCACTTGGCGAAGTCAATGAGCAGGATGGCGTTCTTGGCCACGATCCCCATCAACAGGATGATGCCGATCATGCTCATCATGTTCAGCGTGTCGCCGGTGATGAGCAGCGCCAGCACCACGCCGATCAGCGACAGCGGCAGCGAAAGCAGAATCGCGATGGGGTCCAGGAACGACCTGAACTGAAGCACCAGCACCAGGTACATCAGCAGCACCGCCGTCCCCAGCGCCGTGAACATGGCGCCGAACACCTCGGCCTGGTCCTCCGCCTCGCCGCCCTGCACCACCTCGTACCCGGCGGGAAAGGCGATTCCGCTCACCGCCTGGTTCACGGCCTGCGTCACCGTACCCAGGTCCGCCCCGGCCAGGTTGCTTTCCACCGTCACCACGCGCTCGCGGTCCACGTGGCTGATGATCGCCGGCCCCAGCCCGTCTTCCACCGTGGCCACCTGGCTGAGCGGAATGAGCGTGGGCCCGGCCGACGCACCCGTCGCCCCGCCCGGAACCCCGCCGCCGCCACCCGCGTTGGCGCCGGCACCCGCGCCCGCCCCCGCCGGCGCGATCACCAGCGGCAGGTTGCGCAGGTCCACCGCGCTCGTCCGCACCTCCGGCGCCAAGCGCACGGTCACGTCGCGCGTTTCGCCTGCGGCGTCCACCCAGTCGCCCGCGTCCACGCCGGCAAAGGCGGGGCGCATGGCCTGGGCAATCTGCCCGACGGTAAGGCCCAGCGTTCCCGCCAGCGCCCGGTCGATGGTCACCACCAGCTCCGGCCGCTGCCCGCGCGTGGACAGCGACACGTCCGCCGTCCCCGGCACCTTCTTCACCCGGTCCGCCACCTGCTCGGCCAGGCGCGTCAGCACCGCGGCGTCCGGCCCGCGCAGCTGCACCTGAAGCGGCTTCTGCCCGCCGCCGAAGCCGCTGCCCAGCGTAGAGAACGTCGCGCCGCCAATCTGCCCCACCTCGCGCCGCAGCACGCCGCTGAACTCGGCCTGGCCGATGTCGCGGTCCGCCTTGGGCACCAGCTTCACGTACACCTGCCCCTCGTCCACCGCGCCGCTGGCGCCGCCGACGGTGGTGTAGGTGTACGCCACCTCCTTGTGCGTGCGGGCCAGCCGCGCCGCCGCCTCGGCCTTGCGGCTGGTGTAGTCCAGGCTGGAGCCCGGCGGCGTTTCCACCGCCAGCTGCAGCTCGCTGCGGTCCTGCGGCGGGGCGAACCCGCTGCCGCCGAACATCACCTGAAGCGCCAGCGCCGCGACGAAGGTGCCGCCGGCCAGGAACACCATCATCCACCGGTGGTCCAGCGCCCAGGCGATCACGCCCTTGTAGCGGTCCGCCTGCCGGTCGAACCAGTGGTTGAAGCGGCTCACCGTGCGCGTCAGCCATCCCTGCTGCTCAAACGGCTTGTGCGGGTCCGGCCAGTACGCCGACAGCATGGGGTCCAGCGAGAACGACACGAACAGCGACACCAGCACCGCCGCCGCGATGGTCAGCGCGAACGGCTTGAAGAACTGCCCCGCCAGCCCCGGCATCATCCCGATGGGGACGAACACGACCACGATGGCAAAGGTCGTGGCGGTCACGGCCAGGCCGATCTCGCTCGTCCCTTCCTCGCTGGCCTGCATGTGGTCCTTCCCCATCTCCACGTGCCGCACGATGTTCTCGCGCACCACGATGGCGTCGTCGATGATCAAGCCGATCGCCAGCGACAGCCCCATCAGGCTCATGCTGTTGAGCGTGAACCCGAACAGGTAGATGGGGATGAACGCCGCCAGCATGCTCACCGGCAGCGCCAGGCCGGTGATGACCGTCGAGCGCCAGGAGTTCAGGAAGAGGAAGACGACGAGGATGGTGAGGACGAGCCCCTCCACCAGCGTGTGCTCCACGTTGCTCACGGACTGCTCCACGCGCACGCCGGAGTTGCGGACGACGTTCAGCTCCGTCCCCCGCGGCAGCGTCTTGCGGATGCGCTCCACCTCCTTGAGCACGCCCCCCGCCACTTCCGTGGTGCTGAACCCCGTCGATTTGACGACGTCGATGCCCACCGCCTCGCGCCCGTTGTACTGCGCGCGCGACCGCTGCTCCTCGCTCCCCTCCGCCACCGTGGCCACGTCGCCCAGGCGGATGACCGTCCCCCCGCGCTCCGTCACCACCAGCTGCTCGAAGGCCTTGGCGTCCTCCAGCCGGCCGACGAGGCGGATGCTGCGCTCTTCCGACTCGCCGCTCACCCGGCCCACGGGCGCGGCCAGGTTCTGCGCCTGGAGCGCCTGCACGACTTCCGTGGCGCTCACGCCGGAGGCTTGCAGGGCGTCCGGCCGCAGCAGCACCGTCATTTCCGGCTGCACGCCGCCGACGACTTCCACGCTGGCCACGCCGTTGATGCCGCTCAGCTGGCCGTTGATTCCCGGATCGGCCAGCTGCGTCAGCTGCGCCACCGACAGCGTGGTGGACGACAGCGTCAGCGAAACGATGGGCTGAAGATTCGGATCGAAGCGGGAGATGATGGGATCTTCCATCTCCAGCGGCAGCTCGCCGCGAATCGTCGAGATCGCGTCGCGCACCTCCTGCGAGGCCACCTGCACGTCCTTGCCGAAGAGGAAGCTGACGGTGATCTGCGCATAGCTGTCCGTGGACGACGAGGTGATCTCGTCCACGCCGCTGATGCTGGCCACCGCGTCCTCGATGGGGTCCACCACTTCCCGCTCCACCCCCTGCGGCGACGCGCCGGGATACGGCACGGCCACGGAAATGATGGGCGGGTTGATCTCGGGAAACTCGTCCGTCTGCAGGCCCATCAGCGCCACGATGCCGAACACCACCAGCGACAACATGATGACGATGGTGACGATGGGCTGCCGGATGGAGAAATCGGATATGAACATCGCCGTCTACTTTCGTGCGGGGGCGGCGACGGCCGTCCCCACGCGCACCTTGGTGCCCGGCGCCGTCTCGCGTGCGGGTCCCACGAGCACCTGGTCGCCGGCCGCCAGCCCGGAGACGATCTCCACGCGGCGCGTTTCCTCATCCTGAATGCCCACCTGCACGGGCACCTGCTCCACCACGCCGCCGCGCAGCCGCATGACGTGGCTCTTTCCCTCTTCCGTGGCCACCGCGTCGGCGGGAACCAGAATCCCCTGCCGCGCCTCCGCCGTCACCCGCCCCTCGGCGAACAGCCCGGCGACGAGCGCGTTGCCCGGGTTGGGCAGGGAGACGTGGATGGTCACCTGCCGCGTCGCCGGGTCGGCGGTGGGGTTGATGCGCTCCACCTTGCCCGTGAAGGTGCGCCCCGGATAGCCGCGCACCTGAAAGACGACCTGCGCGCCGACGCGGATGCTGTACAGCTGCTCCGACGGCACCGACGCCTCCAGCCGCATGGTGGACGGATCGACCACGCGGTACAGCTCCGTTCCCACCTGCACCACGTCGCCGTCGCTCACCGAGCGCGAGCTTACGATGCCCGTGATAGGCGACTCCACCGTCGCGTCGCCCACGGTCGCGCGGACGTCCGCCTGCTGCGAGCGGGCGTTGGCGAGCTGCGCCTGCGCGGAGGCCAGGGATGTCCGCGCGCTCTCCAGATCGCGCCGGGGGCTGGCCCCGGCGGATACCAGCGTCTCGTAGCGGTCCACGTCGCGCCGCGCGTTGTTGGCGGCGATCTCCGCCGAGCGCACGGCGGACTCCGCGGACCGGGTCTGCTCCGAAAGGCGCGGGTCGGCGATGCGCGCCAGCAGCGTTCCCGCGCGGACGCGTTCGCCTTCCTCCGCCGCCGCGCTGGCGATGGTGCCCGCCAGTTCGGCGCGGAGCACGGCTTCCGTGGCGGCCTGCAGCGATCCGGAGACCGCGGGCCCGGCGCTGATCTGCCCCATCTCGGCCGTGGCAACGTCCGCCTGCTCCAGCACCGCGCCCTGCGCAGCGGGGTCCGGCGCGGTCTTTTCCTTGCCGCCGCACGCCGCCGCCGTCACCAGCGCCGCGGCCACAATCCAGCCCCGCGGCCCCGCACCTGCCCGATCCCCGCTCATCGCCCGCCCCCCGCTCCAGGATTGATCCCCGCCTGACCCGCGCCGCCGGCCGCTCCGGCGCTCGCACCCGCCCCGCCGAACGACGCGCCCGACGCTCCCGCTCCCGTCCCGAACCCCGAGGACGTTCCCGCCGCGCCCGCGGCCCCCGTCGTGGTCCCGGTGGCGCGCGGCGCCGCCGTCCCCGCCCCGGAGCCCAGCGGAAGGTCGCGCACCAGCCGGTACTGCACCTCGGCCACCAGCAGGTTGCGTGTGGCCTGCGCGCGGTCCGCCTGCGACTGGCTCAGCGCCAGCCGCGCGTCGTTCACCTCGATCAGCGTCGCGATCCCCTGCTGGTAGCGGATCTGCGCGATCTCGTAGGCCCGCTGCGCTTCTTCCACCGAGCCCTCGCTGGAGGCCAGGGTGGCGCGCGCCGTTTCCACCGCTTCCTGCCGGCTGCGCGCGTCCAGCACCGCGCCCTCGCGCGTCTGCGCCAGCCGCGCCCGCGCCTGCTCCAGGCTGCCCTGCGCCTGCACCACGCCGCCGCGGATGCGCCCGCCGTCAAAGATCGGCAGCGCCACCTGCAGCCCCACCGTGAGGTTGTCCGCGAAGTCGCTGCGCGTGGGGATCAGGCCCTGCGGATAGCCGGTGAGGCCGTAGTTGCTGACGACGCTCACGTTTGGGCGCGCCTGCGAGCGGGCGATGGCCACCTGCCCTTCCTGGATGCGCATGGCCTGCTCCGCCTGCCGCACCGGCACGCGCGCCGACGCCGTCGTGTCCGCCGCGCCGGGCTCGATGTACTCCGTCACCCCCGTCGCGGCGATTTCGTCGTTGAGCGGGGTGGTGAGGACGACCGTCTCGTCCAGCGGCAGATCCAGCAGCTGCTTCAATCGAAAGAAGGCGATGTCGCGGTTGCTGCGCGCCTGCACCACGCCGTTGCGCTGGTTGTTGCGGGCCACGCGGGCGCGCAGCACGTCGTACTCCGCCTTGTCGCCCACCTGAAATCCCAGCTCGCTCAGCCGCAGCGTCTGCTCCGCCTGGGCGAGGGACGATTCGGCGATCTGCAGCAGCCGCGCGCTCAGCAGGGCGTCGTAGTAGCTCTGCGCCACGTCGACGACGACCTGCGCGCTCTGCGCCGTCACTTCCAGCTCCGCCGTGGCGAGCGACGCGTCCGCGATGCGGTTCTGCGCGCCGATGCGCCCGCCGGTGTAGATGGGCTGGTTGAGGGAAAAGCCCACCTGGTACGCGTTGGTGCTGCCGAACCCGGCGCGGCTGATGTCGAATCCGCCCAGCCCGCCCAGCCCCGCCGCCGGGCAGAGCAGCGCCTGCTCCAGCCGCGCGATGCGCGTTTCCAGCGGGAGCGTGCTGTCGGGCATGAAGGGGGTGGCGCACTCCGGCGGCGGCGCCGCGGTGGTGTCGCTCCCCGCCCCGCCGCCCGCCGCGCTCTGGAACTGGCTGATGAGCGTGCGCGTGTAGCTGAAGTTGCTGTTGATCTGCGGCAGCCGCTGCGCCCGCGCGGTAATGCGCTGGCCGCGCGCGCCCGTGATGCCGCCGCGCGCGACGGCCACGGCCTCGCTGCTGGCGGCGGCGCGGGCCAGCGCGTCGCGAAGGGAAAGGGGTCGCGGCTCGCCGGTCTGCGCGGCGAGCGGAACGGAAAGCGTGCATACGGCCCCCAGCACCAGCGGCAGGGCGCGCCGTTTCCAGAACGTGTACGGCATCAATCGGCTTCCTTGCGGATGTCTCGGCACCCGGAACAGGCCCGCGCTTGTCACTCCGCTCCACCCGCCGGCACCGGTGGATCAACGGCCGGAGCGCGCCTTCCACCCGGGACCGCGGGGCGGAACGGCGCGCCGCGATGGAGCGGGACGCGGAAAAGATCAGGCCTTGAACAGACCCGATACTTTCATCCTTGGAAGTATTGTGCCGGAGCTACGCCACCGCGGCTCAGCACCCCATCTGTGGCGGTCCGTCAGGGGCAAAGTGGCGGATCACGCCGCCGAGTGCCTCTTCCAGCCGGTCCACCAGTTCCGGCGGCACCTGCCGGAATGCGCTTTCCATCGCCTGAAAGTACGCCCGGTCAATGCTTTCCAGCAGTTCGGCGCCCTGCATCGAGAGCGCCAGGTGCTTGCGGCGCCGGTCGTCGGGGTCTTCTTCGCGATGAACGAGCCCTTCGCGTACCAGCCGCTCCACCATCTGGCTGGTTGCGGCAAGGCTCAGCCCGATCTCCTGCGCCATGTCGCCGATGGACCATGCGCCGCGCTCCCGAAGCGCCAGCAGCGTGCTGACCTGCGCGAGCGAAAACTCCCGCGCGTGCAGCGCCTGAATGGCGTAGCGCATGGGCGTACGCGTGACCACGCATTGAAATTCCTTGAGCCGGTCGGCGAGGGCGGCGGTGCGGCCGCGGTGCGCGGAATCGGATTCGTTGTCCAGAGTGTGCGGCATGAGCTCACGAACAGGGGGTGACGGCGTGCCTGGACCGGCGAGACGAAGCCGGAGCCTTTTCCGTCACGGCTGACCGCCGCCCCTGCAATCCGGGGACCGGCGCGGGTCGGGGCGGAGATCCGGGCGCGGCGGATTGCACTCCGTCCCCTCTCCGATGCAGTATTGGGGACGCGCATGGTCCCGCGAAACACATCCGCCCATCCACTCCCGCCATCCACCGCATTTCATGACTCACGACGCGGACGTCATCATCGTAGGCGCCGGCCTGGCCGGGCTCGTGGCCGCGGCCGAAATCACCGGGGCCGGCAAGCGGGTGATCGTGGTGGATCAGGAGCCGGAAGCCAACCTGGGCGGGCAGGCGTTCTGGTCGTTCGGCGGATTGTTTCTGGTCGATTCGCCGGAGCAGCGGCGGATGCGCATCCGTGACTCGCGCGAGCTGGCCCTGCGTGACTGGATGGGGACGGCGGGCTTTGACCGCGAGGAAGATGCGTGGCCGCGCCGCTGGGCCGAGGCGTACGTGGACTTCGCCGCGGGAGAGAAGCGTTCGTGGCTGAATGAGAGAGGCATCCGCTTCTTTCCCGTCGTCGGCTGGGCGGAGCGCGGCGGATACGGCGCCATCGGCCACGGCAACTCGGTGCCGCGCTTTCACGTCACCTGGGGCACGGGGCCGGCCGTGGTGGAGCCGTTCATCCAGCGCGCGCGGCAGGCGGCAAAGGATGGCCGGCTGACGTTCCGCTTCCGCCATCGCGTGGATGGCCTGTCGATGACGGGCGGCGTGGTGGACGGGGTGCACGGGCAGGTGCTGGAGCCCAGCAGCGCCCCCCGCGGCGCGCCCAGTTCGCGGACGGAGGTGGGATCCTTCGAACTCCGTGCGCAGTCGGTGATCGTCACCTCCGGCGGCATCGGCGGCAATCACGAGCTGGTTCGAAAGAACTGGCCGCCGCGGATGGGCACGCCGCCCGCGCGGATGCTGAGCGGCGTGCCGGCGCACGTGGACGGGCGCATGCTGGCCATCACCGAATCCGCCGGCGGACGCATTGTGAACCGCGACCGCATGTGGCACTACACGGAGGGGATTCAGAACTGGGATCCCATCTGGCCCATGCACGGCATCCGCATCCTTCCCGGCCCGTCATCGCTGTGGATCGACGCCACGGGACGCCGCCTGCCGGTGCCGCTCTTTCCCGGGTTCGATACGCTGGGCACGCTGGAGCACATCGTAAAGACGGGCTACGACTACACCTGGTTCGTGCTGACGCAGCGGATCATCGAAAAGGAATTCGCGCTGTCCGGAAGCGAGCAGAACCCCGACCTCACCGGCCGCAGCATCCGCATGACGCTGGGGCGCGTGCTGCCCGGCGCGCCGCCGCCGGTGGAGGCGTTCAAGCAGAAGGGCGTGGACTTCGTGGTGGAGCGCACGGTGGCGGATCTGGTGCGCGGGATGAACGCGCTCACGCCGCAGCCGCTGATCGACGCGGCGGCGCTGGAGCGGGAGATGGCGGCGCGCGACGCGCAGCTGACCAACCCGTTCGCCAAGGACGCGCAGATCACGGCCATCCGCGGTGCGCGCAACTACCTGGGCGACCGTCTGGTCCGCGTCGCCAAGCCGCACCGGCTGCTGGACCCCGCCGCGGGCCCGCTGATCGCCGTACGGCTCAACATCCTCACGCGAAAGACGCTCGGCGGGCTGGAAACGGACCTGTCCGCGCGCGTTCTGTCCGCGGAAGGGCAGCCGGTTCCGGGGCTGTACGCGGCGGGCGAGGTGGCGGGATTCGGCGGCGGGGGGATGCACGGCTACCGCGCGCTGGAAGGCACCTTTCTGGGCGGCTGCATCTTCAGCGGGCGCACCGCCGGGCGCGCCGCCGCCGCCGCGGTCGCCTGAGAAGAAAATCCTCACGCAGAGCAGCAGAGCCGCAGAGGAGAAAAGACGGGAGACGCATTCCGGTTCTCCATTTCCTTTCTCTGTGTCTCTGCGTCTCTGTGTGAGATTGCTGTTTCCGCCCGCTGTCCGGATTGGCCCCGCCTCGCGCGTTGAACCGGAACATCCCGCCACCCCGACCCGCCGATCCGCCATGAAACCACTCCGGTTCGCACCGCTGCTGGCCGCGCTCTGCCTCACCCTTCCCGCCGCCGCGCAGGACCGCGGCGCCACCCTCACGCCCTTTCGCTCCGAGACGGATCTGACGGCCTATCTGCGGCGCATGCAGATCGTCGCGGATTCCGCCAGCAAGGCGCGCGCGGCCGCCCACGCGGCGTGGCTCGCCGCGCAGCCACCCGCTCCCCCGCCCGTCCCCTGCGGCGAAACCCGGCAGGTGGGACGGGGAACCGTGGCGGCGCCCAATGGACTGGCGGTGATCACCGGCAGCGTGCGGGACCAGTCCGGGAACGCCGTGGCCGGCGCCAGAGTTACCGTCCCGGCCCGCCTCTGGGGGGCAACCACGGGAACGGACGGGGAGTTCCGCCTCCAGGTTCCCGATACGGCGCTGGGCGGCGGCCGGCTGGCCCTGCGGGCCGCCGCGATAGGACACAGTGTGACGACCACGCTGCTGGAGATGAACGCGGGTGACTCCGCCCGCGTCTCGTTCAGTGTCTGCGAGCAGGGCCTCGCGCTGGAGAGCGTGGTCGTTACCGGAGCGGTCGCGGGTGCGGCGAAAGAGGAAGGCATCACCAACACGCAGCACGCCGGGGTGGATGAGGGCGGCATCGTAAAGGTGCACGGAAACCACCTCGTGGTGCTTCGCCGCGGCCGCCTCTTTACCCTGGCCATCGGCGGCGACAGCCTGCGCCCGGTGGACGCGGTGGATGCGTACCGGCCCGGCGGCGGCGACGGCTGGTATGACGAGATGCTGATTTCCGGCGACCAGATCGTCGTCATCGGCTACACGGACGAGGGAACGGAGCTGGGGGTGTTCCGCATCGGCGCGGACGGGCGCATCCGCCACCGTGACACCTACTCCCTGCGTTCGGGCGACTACTACTCCAGCGAGAACTACGCGAGCCGGCTGATTGGAACGCGGCTGGTCGTCTACTCTCCCGTGTACGTGAATGCCGGCGAGCCGCTGGGCGACTGGATGCCGGCCATGCGCCGCTGGCACGCGGACGTGACCGACGACGAGTACCGCCGCACGCTTTCCGCCACGCGGATCTACCGTGCCCCGCGCGTGCCGGATGACGGCGCGATGCTGCACACGGTGACCACGTGCGAGCTGGGCGTGCAGCCGGTGGAGTGCCGGTCCACGGCGGTGCTGGGGTCGGCCGGGCGCGTCTTCTACGTCTCTCCGACGGCGGTATACGTGTGGGCCGGCGGCTCGCATTCGTGGGGGCCGGTCGCGGAAAGCGCGCTCTACCGCCTGCCGCTGGACGGCTCGGCGCCGCGCGCGCTGGCGGTGCGCGGAAGCCCGCTGGACCAGTTCTCGTTCCTGGAGCAGGACGGCATGCTGAACGTCGTTGTGTCGAGCGACGGCAGCGGCGACGGGATGTGGCGGTCGCAGCGGGGCGCGTCCGCGCTGCGGCTGCTGCGCGTGCCGGTTTCCTCCTTTGGGACCGGCGCGCGGCAGGTGGCCGCGTCGCGCTACCGCCCGCTCCCGCCGGTGGAGGACAATGGCCCGCTGCAGAACCGCTTCGTGGGCAGTCACCTGCTCTACGGCACCGGGGGCGGATGGGGCGCGGCGGGGAGTGCCGCGGGGTCGGTGCAGGTCGTCCGGATCGCGGACGGCCAGAGCACGCGGCTCACGCTGCCGCACGCCATCGGGCGCATCGAGGTGATGGGGCGCGACGCGGTGATCGCGGGCGCCAGCGAGGAGGACCTGTACCTGACCGGCATCCGGTTGGGCATCCGCCCGTCCGTCGTGCAGCGCTTCGTCCGCCGCAACGCATCCGAGGGAGAGACGCGCAGCCACGGCTTCTTTTATCGAGCGGACGGGGATGATTCCGGGATGCTGGGGCTGCCGTTTCGCGGTGAAGGCGAATCCGGGTATTCGCAGCTGACCGAGGGTTCGGCCGGCGTGCTATTCCTGCGCAACGCCGACCGCCAGTTCCGCGCGCTGGGCGAACTGGTGGCGGATCAGAAGAGCGCGGTGGATGATGGATGCGTGGCCTCGTGCGTGGACTGGTACGGCAACGCGCGTCCCATCTTCCTCCGCGGCCGCGTCTTCGCGCTGATGGGATACGAGATCGTGGAGGGCGCGCTGGACGACGGCCGCCTGCGCGAGCGCCGCCGCGTCAGCTTCGCCCCGCCGCGGCGCGCCACAGCTGCGAGCAATTGATACGCTGCGGCGAAAGTTCGTGCAGGTTCGCAACTCGGAAAGCGGAGATTCCGGGTTCGGTCGTGCAGCGGAAGGATTCGCTTATCGCCGGACGGGGAGGCCCCTCCCCCGGCCCCTCCCCGTGCAAACAGCCGCACGGAGAGGGGAGAACGGCGACTCAGCTTGGTTCTGGAGGGTGCTGCGCGGTCGGAGAGGGCCCCCTCACCCCGGCCCTCTCCCCCGCTCCGCGGGAGAAAGGGAGACCAGCTCCCGGCGGCAGGTGACGGCAGCGATCGCGCGGTACAAAGCAGTTGAAGCCCCGAACCGGATGCGCCAGCAGCCGGTGTCGGGGCTTACCGCTGTTTGAGCGGCGGATTCATTCGCTCTCGTTCCTCCGCGCGCTCGGGGAAGAGCCGGTAGTCGGCCCGCATAGTCGCCGAGGCTGGCGTTCGATGGCGGAGGCCGCGGACGCCTTCCGCGCGGAAGCCGCGCTCAGGGCAGCGGCACGCCTGATCCGCCCTGCTCGGTCAGCAGGCGCAGGCGCATCAGCACGGGGCGGACCCGCTCGGGGAGTGGCAGGCCCTCGTACAGCGGGCGCATCCACCAGAGATAGAGCGCGCCCAGCACCGGCCCCGCGGCCAGCGGCAGCCACATCGGCGACGACCGCCATCCCACGATCCCTGTCGCCGCGCCCAGGAGCAGGAGCAGCGACGCCCGGGCGAACCACGGCCCCAGCGCGCGCCGCCACAGCTCCCCGTGCGACATCCCCGTCCCCCGCGCCAGCCAGTGCACCCCGGCGGGATACGCCACCACCGCCGTGCTTACGATGGCCGCCGCCGCCACGCCCGCCACGCCGAACATCCGCCCCAGCACGATCGCCGCGCCCAGGTGCACCGCGCCCTGCGCCAGCGACGCCCCGCCGATCTGCACCCGCGCGCCCAGCGTGGACGCCGTCACGAACACCGCGTGCCCCAGCGACAGCGCCAGCACGCCGCCCGCCAGCAAGGCGTTGGTCCCCAGCCCGGCGAACTGGTCCGCGCCCACCCACAGCGCCACGAACGCGGGATTGAAGGCCAGCACCGAACACGCCACGGCGCCCGCCCCCAGCAGCGTCAGCCGGAACAGCGAAACGACGATGGCGTTCACCCGCTCGCGGTCGCCCGTTCCGCGCAGCTGCGCGAGGCCCACGAGGCCGGCGTCCGGAAGCTGCCAGCTCATCTGCGTCAGCACGTCGCCCAGGCGCGCGGTGAGCGAGTAGGCGACGGCCGCGGCGGGCCCGGCGGTGGCGAGAATCACCAGGTTGCTGGTGGCGCTGATCATCCGCCATCCCAGCCCCGCCGTCCACGATCCGATCCCCTGCCCCGTCAGCGTCCCCAGCATGCGCCGCGACGGAAGCCGCCACCCGCGCAGCAGGTCCGGCGCGATCCGCGCCACCCGCGCCAGGCTGGCGAGGGCGACGGCGAGCGTGGGGATCGTGGCCGCGGCGGCCAGCGCGTACAGGCCCTGCCCCGCCGCCAGCATCCCGATCATCAGCGCCACGTTCAGCGCCGCCTGCGCGATTCCCATCATCCCCAGAAAGCTTACGTCCTGCAGCCCGGTGAGCGCGGCGTGAAAGACGCGCACCGGGTAGCCGGCCGCCATCCCCGCCACCAGCCACATCAGCGGGCCGATGACCGCGTGGTGCTGCGCCGGGCTCACCCCGGTGATCCCCGGCGCGAGCGCGAGAAGTCCCAGCGCGAGCCCCGCAAAGACTACGGCCGCCAGCACCGCCGCGGCCATTCCCGCCGCGATCAGCCCGCGCAGCTCGTCGCGGTCGCCGCGGCCGTCCGCCTCGGCCATCAGCCAGGGGAGCACGCCCAGCACGCCCAGGTCCGCCATCGCCGAATACGCCACGAGTTCGCCGAAGCCCAGCCATACGCCGTACGCCTCGCCGCCCACCTTCGCCAGCACGAAGGGGACGACGAGGATTCCGGAGGCCAGCGCCAGCCCGAACTGCAGGTATCCGAAGACGGCGGCGATCCCCGCGCGGCGGGTTCGGCTCACGGCGCGTCCCGCCGCCCCGCCGCGAACCGCGCGATCTGCCGCGCCGTGGAGGCCCATCCCGCCGCCGTGGCGCGCCGCAGCCACGTCTTGCGGGTGCGTGCGTGATCCCGGCGGATGGCGTCGCTCCACCGCTCGTAGAAGATGGACCCGTTCCGCAGCCCGATCTCCTGCCGCTTGGCGGAGGGCGTGCGGCCGTACGTGGTGCTCAGCTGATGGACGTAGGCGCCGTCGCGCTCGTATCCATGCGTGGCCACCTTCCACCCCGCCTCGCGGATGCGGAAGCACAGGTCGCTTTCATCCCACTCCGTCGGGCGGAAGACGGGGTCCAGCGGGCCCACCTTTTCCACGCAGGCGCGGCGGACGGCCCAGGGGCGCATCACGCCGTCCACCTCGTACAGCCGCGCCCAGTTGAGCGGCGCGGGGCCCACGGTGCTGCGCATGCGGCGCCAGTCCACCGTGTCGTCCCAGGTGACCACGGGCTCGTCGATGGGGGAAAATACCAGGCCGCGGCTCAGCGCCAGCAGGCCGACATCGTCATAGGCGCGAAAGGTGGCCAGCAGTTCGGGGATGAACCACGGCTGCAGGATGAACATGTCATCGTGCCAGCTGAGCATCAGGTCGCCGCGCGCTTCGGCCAGGCCGCGGTTGGTGCAGACGAGTTCGTGCGCGTTGTCCTCGTGCAGCACGCGCAACGCGGGGCCGTTCCATCCCCCGCACGCCAGGCCGTCCAGGTACTCGCGCGTGCCGTCGGTGCAGCCGTCCTCCACCACCAGCAGCTCCACGGGCTGGTCCGCGGCGAACCGCGCCCAGCTTTCCAGCCCCTTCTGCAGCGTGGGCAGGTTGTTGTGCGTGGCGATGATGACGGACAGTTCGATGCCGGATTGCCCCACCCATCCCTCCATTCAAAGCGGCGGACCCGCCCCCGGGCGGCATCCGTTGGACCTGATTCTTCGGTACCGGGCGCGGATGATCGTTCCGCCGAGACCGGCCGCTCGCGGCAAGGTGTCGTGCACGCGGAGGGGCCCCCTCTCCCCGGCCCTCTCCCCCGCTCCGCGGGAGAAAGGGAGACCTCAGCGCCGCGGCGGATTCGGCGCAGAGCTCCGGCGTCCGCGTTCCGTCCGTTGCTCCAACGGATGCGCTGCGGGCAACACATCGCGGCCGGATGCCCAGTCCGCGAAGGCGGACTCGTGTTTTTCGAGGCGCGGTTTCAACCGCCGGACGGAACGCCGCTCCGCCCGCCCGGCCTCGGTCCCGCCGACGGTTCTGCCCTTCCCGCGCCGGGCACCCTCGCGAGACGCACGCCACCTGCGGGCGAGTAGTAGATCCTTCGGTCGCGCCGTACTTCGGTGCCGCCGAAAGTCCAACGCACGCTCCCTCAGGATGACGCCGTCGGCGTCTAGCGCCTTTCCTGGGACTTCGCGACCGAACCGGGGCACTGGAACTTGGGCACTATCACTCGAACCTGAGCACTGCCCTTCTACACCCGGCGGCCGTACGCCTGCAGGTTCATGGCGAGCGGCGACTTGGCGCCTCCCGGCAGCGCCGCGGCGACGGCGGCGGTTCCGCGCAGAAAGGCGACGCGGGCGGCGCGGCCCATCCCCGGACGTTGCGGCGGCACGACCGGGACGGCGGGGCGGATGTCGATGTCCGCAAAGCCCGCCTGCTCCATCGCCATCCGCAGCGCGCGCGGCGTAAAGTGCGAGACGTGCACCAGGTTGTCCGCCACCGTGGGACGATATCCGCGAAACACCCGCCCGCGAATGCGCTCCTTCATCAGCTGATTGGGCCCGTGCGGCACCTTGACCGCGATCCATCCGCCGGGCGCGATCACCCCGTGCACGCCCCGCAGCGCATCCACCGGCTCCGCGATGTGCTCCAGCACGTCCACCAGCGTCACCGCGCCGTAGCGCCGCCCCTCCGCCACCAGATCGCGGAGGTCCGCGCGGTGCACCTTCAATCCCGTTGCCTGCTCGGCGTACGCGCTGGTGCGCGGGTTCAGTTCGATCCCCTCCGCGCGCCACCCCGACTGCGCGGCGAGGTGGATCAGCCGCCCGACGTGCGCGCCCAGGTCCAGCAGCGTTCGCTCCGATGGCGGAACGCGCCGCTGCAGCCCGCGCAGCACCTCGTGAAAGATGAGGTCCTTGGTGCCGTCGTGGAACTCGGCCTCCAGCCACTCCGCCGACCAGCGCTGGTCGTACATCCGCCCGAAGTAGTCCGGCAGCGACGGAAGGCCGGCCGGCTGCCCGAAGCCGCAGTCCGCGCAGCGCACCAGGTCGATGCTCTCGCCCGTGAGCGCCGCGTGCAGTTCGGGATCCTGCCCCGCGTAGTTGGAAAACTCGAAGATCGCCCGGGCGACGGGAGAAAGCCGCCGTTCGCCGCAGATCCAGCACGCCGTTACGGGATCGAACCGCGCCTCGTTCATTCCGCCCATTCCACGATCCGCTCCGCCATGTGATCCCACGTCCACGCCCGCATCCGGGCGGAAAGCGCCAGCGCGGCCTTCCGGTGCCCGTCCATCCCTTCCCGCCATCCGCGCAGCTTTCCCGCGAGTTCCGCGGCGTCGTCCGGGTCCGCCAGCAGCAGCCCGTCCAGCGGCGCGGGAATGCGCTCCGCGACACCCGCCGCCCGGCTGACCAGCGCCGGAAGACCGCAGCAGAGGGCCTCCTGCACGGCCAGCCCGTACGCCTCGTACCGCGTGGGCGAGGCAATGGCGTCCGCCGCCCACAACAGCGTCCGCACGTCCGCTTGAAAGCCGAGAAAGACGATGCGGTCCGCCAATCCCGCGTCCGCGGCGCGCGCCCGCCACGCCTCCAGTTCCCCGCCCGTTCCCGCCACCGCCAGCCGCGCGTCCCACGCCGGGTCCGCCGCCAGCCGCGTCCACGCCGCGAACAGCGTGTCGAACCCCTTGCGCCGGTCCCCCAGCGCGCCGATGAAGGCCACCACGGGCCGCCCGTCCGTCCACCCCAGCGCGCGCCGGGCCTCCGTGCGTTCCTCCGCCGTCGGCGGGCGCATGCGGTCCGGGTCCGCGCCGTAGTGGACCACGTGCACGCGATCCTCCGCCGCGCCCAGCAGGTCCACCGCGTGCCGCGCCGTCAGCCCGGAGTTGGCGATGACGAGATCCGCCTTTGCCGTCACCCGCGCCTCGTCCGCCAGCGCCGCGCGGCGGGCGGCGGCATGCCACCACCCCGTCATCCTCCGCCCCGCGATCACGGGCTCATACGCCGCGTGGACGTAGTGCAGCCACACCACGTTCCCCGCCGCGCAGTTGCCGCCGTTGGCGACCACGATGGGGTCGCGCGCCGCCAGCACCGCCGCTACCCGCCGCCCCGTGCGGTCCAGCAGCGGAAAGCCCAGCGAGTGCTTGCCAAACGGCCGGCGCACGGGTTGAAAGAGCACGTTGGGCTCCGCCGCCAGGTCGTCCGCGATGCGGTGCGCCACGACGTGCGTTTCGCGCCCGGAACGGGCCAGGTACAGGGCCAGCGCGTGGTTGGCGGCGTCCATCCCTCCCGTCCGCACGAAGTCGCCGGCCACGATCACCCACGGCCTCCGCTCCGCCATCATCCGCGCGCCGCCGCCGCGCTCAGCCGGGCGTGCCGCGCCGCCGCGAACAGGGTGGCGTTCAGCAGCCAGAACTCCATTCCCGACTGGGACAGGAAGATGGGATACGAGAACGTCAGCGCGGTGGCGCCAATGGAGTAGGCCAGCACGATCGCCCCCCAGAACGGCAGGTCCGCCGCCTCGGCGGAGGGCGGGCGCGAGCGGGCGATACCCCATCCCGTCCACAGGGCGACGGCCAGCGTGGCCAGGTAGAGGAGAAGGAACGGCGCGCCGCCGTCCACGATCCACCCCGCCCACTGGATCTCCACCCAGATGTTCTTGGTCTGCGGGGCGCTGCCGCCGAAGTAGCTGCTCGTCATCCCCCAGTGTCCCAGCCCCTCGCCCATGGGCGCTCTCGGCAGCGTCTTGGTGAGCGCGTCCTCCAGAAAGCGGCCGCGGTTGTCGTAGTAGACCTGCCCGGGCTTGCTGGCCACCAGCGACGCCATGCGCTGCGCCACCGCCGCGCCGGCCATGTTCACCGCCGCCAGGTACCCCGCCACCACCACGCCCACCACGCCCACCATCAGCATCGACAGCCGTTTGACGTCGCGGCGGAACAGGAGCACCGCCGCCACGGCCACCAGCGCGATTCCCGTCATCACCACCAGCGCGCGCACCTGCGACAGGTACAGCGTCATCACCCCCAGCCCGATGCTCCCCAGCGACGCGGCCAGCGCCAGCGGCTGCTTGCGGGTCAGGAAGAAGCCCACGCCCAGCAGCACCGCGTACAGTCCGCTGATGGAGGCGCCGCCGGGGACGTCCGTCAATCCCATCGGCCGGAATACGCGCTCGCCGCTGGCCGTGGTGATCTTGAGCGACTCCACGTAGCCCTTGCCCTTGCTCTCCACCACGGCGCTGACGGGGGGCTGAAACGTGCCCGGGCGGTACACCTGCAGCACACCGAGCGCGGCGCTGGCCGTGTGGAACGCCCACAGCACCATCACCGCGCGGCGCAGCATGGCCAGGTCGATGCTGGTGAGCCGCGGCACCCAGAACACGGGGCCCAGCACGGCCAGGTACAGCGCCACCTGCGCCACGCCCGCCATCAGGCTGCGGGTTTCCGGATGGAAGATGCAGATGCCCACCGCCGCCAGCGCCGCGATGGCCGGCTTGGCCGCGGGATACCCCGATCCGCGCCCCCGCAGCCCGAACACCAGCAGCAGGCTGGCCCCGAACGCCGCGATGCGCACGATGACGCGCGCCCAGCCGATGTCGCCCACGATGAGCGCCAACTGGCAGAGCAGCTGAAAGATGATGAAGGCGGGCACCCAGGCGAAGGTCTTCTTCGGGGGCCTGCCCTGCACCACGCGCGTGGCGGGAATCATCCGGGCGGCGGTGTTCACGCGGCGTCCCCGCCCCGCGTCCACAGCACGTGCGGCCAGTCGCCCAGCGGCGTGGTCTCGTCGAACGGAACGGAGACGGCCTCCCCCGCGCCGCCGTACAGGGCGCGGCGGGTGGCGCTGGGGGCGGATTCGCTCATCCGCGCGGTGTATCCGCACTCCCGCATCAGCCCCACCATCTCGCGCACGGTGGCGTCGCGGTCCGTCCACGTCCAGGGATGCAGTTCCACCAGCACGCTGCGGTAGCGTCCCGCGGCCAGCCCGCGCCGCATTCCCCGCAGCACCCAGGGCTCCGCGCCCTCCACGTCCACCTTCACCAGGTCCACCGCGGAGACGCCGCGCTCGTCCAGCACGTCGTCCAGCGGGGCGCAGGGGACGTCGAACGTCACCCCGCCGCCATCCCCCAGCAGGGTGGACGTGCCGAAGTTGCCGCCATCCTCCGCGTAGCCGCTGAGCGTGGCCGTTCCCGCGTGGTCCGACGCCGCGGCGCGGACCACGGCCACCTGCGCCAGCGCGTTGCGGCGCACGTTCTCCTCCAGTTCCGCCGCCATGCGCGGGTCCGGCTCCAGCGCGATCACCCGCCCGCCCGCGCCCACGGCCGCCGCGCCCACGAGGACGAAGTAGCCCAGGTTGGCGCCCACGTCCACAAACACGCCGCCGCGCGGAAGCAGCCGCCGCACCATGGCCGTCTCCACCGGGGCATAGCGGCCGGTGATGCACAGCTCGCGGGCGATCAGGTTGCGCAGGTCGCATCGGTAGGCCAGCCCCCCGGCGTCGGGACCCAGGTAGTCCACAAAGGGCGGCAGCCCCGTACCGGCCAGCCGGTTGAAGGCGCGGAAGCGGCCCGCGGGAAGCTGGCGGATGAGGGCGCGCGCGGCGCGGAACCAGAGCGGCGCGGGGGCCAGCGCGTCAGCGTTCGGCACGGCGCCCCGCCAGCAGAAGGTTGTCGCTGAAGCCGCGGGGCCACGCGTTGGAAAGCAGGGACGGCCAGTGGCTCCCCGTCCCCGGAACGCGGCCGGACGCGCTGTACTCCACGGCGATTTCCGCCAGTCCGGCCTCGGTGGCGATGCGGCGCAAGTCGGCCTCCAGCAGCGCGGTGATGTGCGCGGGATACGAGGAGTCCTGAAAGTGGACGTGCTCGCCGCGCAGCAGAAAGGTGCTCTTGCTCAGCAGGCTGTGCTGGTTGGGCGTGGTGACGATCACCCATCCCCCGGGCTTCGCCAGGCGGACGAGGAGGCGCACGAAAGCGCGCGGGTTTTCCAGGTGCTCGATGGTTTCCACCCCGCACACCACGTCGCCGGTGCCGTCCGGCAGCGGAACGTCGCCGCGGTCCAGGTCCAGCGCGTGGAACTCGCCGTCCTGCGGAAAGCCGTCGTAGCGGACGACGTCCACCCCCACGTAGCGGTCGAAGCGGGCGCGCAGAAAGGGCCACAGCCGTCCCGCGCCGCAGCCGACGTCCACCAGCGTGCCGCGCCCGGCGTGCCGCGCGGCCACTGCCCGTTCCGTCATCCGGTAGATGGCGTCGCCGCTGGTGCCCAAACTGCGGCGCGCGCGCTCTTCCACGTCCGTCATCCGCCCGCCCTCGCCGCGTCGGCATCCGCGACCGCGGCATCCGCCCTGGCGCCGTCCGCCCGCACGATGCCGGCCAGCACCGCCCGCATCCGCTCCATCTGCCGCAGCGGGTCCGACAGTTCGCGCGCCCGGCCCGGGCCCGCCGCGCCCAACCGGTGCCGCACCGCCTCGTCCTCCACCAGCGTCCGCAGCGCGTCCGCCAGCGCCGCGGCGTCATCCACCGGGATCAGAAAGCCGGTGGATTCCACGACGACCTCGTTGGTACCGCCCGCCGCGGTGCCCACGACGGGGCGCCCCGCCTGCATCGCCTCCACGAAGGTGATGCCGAACGGCTCCGGCTGCAGGTTGGGCTGGCAGACGATGTCCGCCGCCGCCATCAGCAGCGGCACGTCCGCCCGCTGCCCCAGAAAGCGCACGCGGTGGGCGATCCCCAGTTCCTCCGCGCGGGCGCGCAGTCCCTCCAGGTACACCTCCTCCGCCGGGCGCTGCGGGCCGCCGGCGATCCAGCAGGTCCACCCCGGGCTGCCGGCCATCAGGCCCAGCGCGTCGATCAGCACGCGGTGCCCCTTCCACGCCTCCATGCGGCTGGCCTGCAGGATGACGACCTCGTCCAGCCCCGTCCCCAGCACGCCGCGCAGAATGGTGCCGCGCAGCGGGTCCACCGTGTGGTGCATGATGGGGGGATGCACGACGGCGGACGGCACGCCGCTCCACAGCCGCTCCAGCGTGGTCGCGGCAAAGGCGCTGGTGCAGAGCGCGGCGTCCGGCCGCGTCCGTCTGGCCAGGCGGTCCGCCCAGGTGCGGCCGGTGACCGCGTCGTGCAGCCAGAAGGCGACGGGAATGCCGCGGTCCCGCGCCACGGAGGCAAAGATGCCGTGCGTCCACGACGAGTGGCACACCACCACGTCCGGGCGCCGCCGCTCCATCACCTCCGCCAGCGCACGCCGCGCGCGGACGACGGTCAGCGGGCGGCGCATGCGCACGGGGCCCAGCACGTCCAGCGGCGCCTCCGCCTCGCGCAGTTCATCCGCCAGGCGCCCCTCGAAGCACAGGGCGAACGACTGCTCCAGCCGCGGGTCCGTGGACGCCTCCGCCGCGAACACCGCCAGCATCCGCTCCACGCCGCCGTACAGGTTGCCGGCGTAGACGTGCATCACCCGCAATGGCTCGGTGCTCAGGACAGCTCCGCGGGACACGTGACGCGCGATCCGCGCAGGGGCATCCAGTCCGAGGTGCGGGGCACGGTGCCGCTGCCGCCGCGCACCTGCCCGGTCATGCGGTTGCCCATCACCCGCACGCGCGCCTCCACGGAGGTCCGCTCATCCTCCACGCGGATCTGCAGCGTTTCGCCGCCTTCCACCTGCATCCACGAACTGCGGCCGCCGATCCGCCGGTTGATCTCGCCCGGGCTGAACAGGCGCAGGCGCATTCCGTCCGCCGGGCGCGCGGAGATGGCGGCGGTGTCCAGGCGCAGGACGGAGAGCGGAGGCAGCGCGCCGCCGCGCGATCCGGGAATGCTGAGCGTCCAGCACCCCGCGGCGGCTTGCACCGTGGAGGCGGAGGAGGACGGGCCGGCGGCCGGTTCAGCCGCGGTCGCGCAGCCGGCCAGCGCCAGCACGGTCAGCAGGAGTCCTCGGTTGTGTGCGGTCATGGTCAGATTGGATGGAGGGTCGATGCTGGACGATGGATGCGGACGGGCCCAAGCGCAATCAGGGCGCCAACTCGTCCGGGCAGGCGATGCGCCGGCCGGTGACCGGCGCGTGCCGGATGAGTTCCAGGACGTCCGACGTCGTGGCCGCCGTGCCGGAGAGCGCATTCCCCCGAACGCGCAGGCGCGCATCGCTGCCGGTGAATCCGTCGCCGATCCAGAGGTACACCCCGCGGCCGTCGGCCAGGGGAGCCCATCCCCGGAAGTGGAACCGCATCGCGGAATCCGCCTCCGCGGAAAGCAGGCGCAGTGCCAGATGCTCGCCCTGGACGGCCGTGTCCAGCCGCACCCGCGCGGGTTCCGGCCACCGCCTCCGCAGGCGCGGGCCGATCTCCAGCTCCCAGCACCCCGCGGCCGCGCTCCGCAGGGGCGAAGGCGCCGTGCTCGTCGCGGGCCGGACGCCAAGGCAGCCGGCCAGCGCGGCGGGCAGGGCAACGAGCACGGTCCAGCGGAGCAGGCGCGTCGTCATCGGCCGGAATCGGGCGGATGCGCGGCGGCGAGCGAACGATACAGCGGCACCATCCTCTCCGCGAGGCGCGCGCGGTCGAACGTGAGCAGCGCCGACTCGCGCCCGTGGCGGCCCAGCGCCGCGCGGAGCGCCGGATCGGCCGCGAGGCGGTGGATGGCGCTGGAGAGCGCGGCCACGTCCCCCGGCGCGGCGGTGAGCGCGTCGTGGCCCGGACGGACGATCTCCCGAGCGCCGCCCGCGTCGCTCACGATGACGGCGCGCCCGCACGCCATCGCCTCCGCGATCACCAGTCCGAACGGCTCCGGCTGCGTGCTGGCGTGGACGACGACGTCCAGCGCCCGCATCGCCGCCGCGGGATCGTCCACCAGCCCGGTGAAGCCCACCCGCCGCGCGATCCCCAGCTCCGCGGCCAGGCGGCGCAGGTCGTCCACCGCCACCTCGCTCCCCGCCGTGCGGTAGATCCCGCCGCCGATCACGTAGCCGCGAACGGGAGGACCGGCGGGAAGCGCGGCCAGGGCGCGCAGAAAGGTCTCGTGCCCCTTCCACCGCCCCATCGTGGCCACCAGTCCCACGCGCACCGTCCCGTCCGCCGCCGGGGCCAGCCCCGCGCGCGCGGCCAGGTCCGCCGCCTCGCCGTCCGGGCGAAAGCGCGACAGGTCGATGGCGTTCAGCACGGTGTGCACGGCCAGTCCGGAGCCCAGCGCCGCCCGCGCGTCCTCCGCCACCGCCTCCGAGACGGCCACCGCCGCCGAGCAGCGCGCGGAGGCGGAGCGCAGCAGCCCGCGCATGGCCGGCCGCGCGGACACGAAGTCGTGCAGGTGCCACACGACGGGAACGCCCCGCGGCCGCGCGTACGCGGCCAGCAGGTGCATCTTGAAGCCGTTGGTGTGGACGGCGTCCGGCGCCAGGCGGGCCAGCAGGCGGCGCAGGCGCAGGAGGTAGAGCGCGGCGGACGGTCCGGCCGCGGCCATCCCCGCCATCAGCCCCGCCCTGCCCAGCCGTCCCCCCGCCGTCCCCGCGTCGCCCAGCGAAGCCAGGCGCGGCGGAAAGGCGAGGACGTGCGCCTCCGCGCCCAGTTCGCGCACGCGGGCTGCGAGGGGTCCGTCCTCCCCCGCCACCACGCACAGGGACCACGACGGCTCCGCCGCGCGCACGCTGGCCAGCAGGTCCAGCAGGGCGCGCTCGGCACCGCCCAGCGCGCCCGAGGCGCTCAGATAGACGATCCGGAGGGGAGGCCGCGGGCGCGGGTCGCGCGCGGCCGCGTCAGGCGACGGCGGAGGCGCCGGAACGCGCGGGTGCACGGCGGGTGCGGTCAGGGAGGGCGGCCACGGGGGCGGCGGGCGGGGCGCGGTCCGCGCGCAGCCACTCGCCCACGGCGTGGGCCAGAACGCGCGCCGTGCGGTCCGCGGTCAGCAGGCGCAGGTCGTCGGGCGCCTCCGTCCACACGCGCAGCACGTACGGATCGTCGGCGGAATCATCGTCGTCCACCGGGCATTCCAGCTTCCACGCCCGCGCCGCGCACTCCGGCGGCAGCTGCGACCGCCCGCCCTCGCGCGACGATTCGCGGCACACGCTGGCGTACAGCAGGCCCAGCGCGGCCGCGTTGTCCTGCAGAATGGCCTGCACGTGCGAAAGCGACTCGGCCCGGGGCAGCACCTGCGCCACGTCGCGCGCGTGAATCTGGTCGCGAATGCTCTGCCGCAGCCCGCGCATTCCCGAATGGACCACGGCGCCGGCCTCCACGAACTCGTGGTAGCCCAGCCGCTTGATGCCGAACAGGAGGAGGATGACGGACAGCGCGGCGCCGCCCACCGCCGTGGCCGCCACCAGCGACGGCGGCCCGAACGCGAGGATGACGCCGACGACCGCCAGCGTGGCCGCGGCCAGGTACATGATCACCACGGCGCGCACGTGCGTCACGCCCATGGCGATGAGCTGGTGGTGCAGGTGCCGCTCGTCCGCGCCAAACACCGGCGTCCCCCGCAGCCACCGCCGCACGATGGCCAGCAGCGTATCCAGCAGCGGCAGGGCGAGCACGAGAAGGGGGACGGCGACCACCACGGCCGCCGTGCTCTTGGTGGATCCATGGACGGATAGCACCGCCAGCATGAAGCCCACGAACAGGCTCCCCCCGTCCCCCAGAAAGATGCGCGCAGGGCGGAAGTTGTAGCGGAGGAAGCCGGCCAGCGCCCCGCCCAGCGCGGCGCATCCCAGCGCCACCTCCAGGTTGCCCAGCATGAGCGCCACTGCCAGCGTGGTCGTCAGCGCCACCAGCCCGATCCCCGTCGCCAGGCCGTCCAGCCCGTCGATCAGGTTGAAGGCGTTGGTCACCCCTACGATCCACAGCAGCGTCAGCGGCAGCGCCAGCGCGCCCACCTCGATGGAGCCGTTGCCAAAGGTGATGGCCTCGATGCGGAACCCGAAGCCGTACGCCACCACCGCGGCCGCGCACTGGGCCAGCAGCTTGATGGAGGGCCGCAGGTTCACAAGATCGTCCGTGAGCCCGGCGGCGAACAGCAGCGTTCCCGCCAGCAGCGCGCCCACGAAGAAGCGGTCCGGTCCCGTCACCCCGCCCGGCGCGGCAAGGCTGGTCACCAGCCCCGCCGTGGTCGCCAGCCACACCGCGATCCCGCCCAGCCGCGGCACGCGCCGTTCGGCGGACGAGGGGCGGACGTGGCCGTACAGCCCGTGCCGGGTCACCACCCGCGCGATCGCGGGGGTCACCAGCAGGGCCGTGAGCATGGCGGTGGCGAATACCAGAAAGACGGGCACGGGCAGTCGTCCGGAGGGGAATCAGGCGGGCCCGGCGGTGCGCGCATCCTGGCGTAAACAGGTACGCGCGCCGCAACTACCGATTGGATCAGGTTTTAGAGTAGCTTAGAACTGCTCCGCGGTCAAGACATATGTCGTAAAGTGCTACGATCGGTCGTAGCAGCACATCAGAACAGCGATTCCAGCGAAGTGGAGGATGACAGTCGCCGCAGCGCGCCCGCCAGCAGCGGCGCCACCGTCACCACGTGCAGAATGCCGCCGCCGTCCGCCGGGGTGGGCACCGTGTCCGTCACGCACAGCCGGGTTACGCCCGCCGTGCGCAGCCGGTCGATGGCGCCGTCCAGCAGCAGGCCGTGGGTGGCGGCCACCAGAAAGCCGCTGGCCCCCGCGTCGCGCAGCGCGGTCACGCTTTCCACCAGCGTGCCGCCCGTGCTGATCATGTCGTCGATGATCAGGCAGGTGCGGCCGCGCACCTCGCCCACCAGATGCGTGACGCGCGTTTCCGATCCGGACTCGCGGCGCTTGTGCAGCACGGCCAGCGGCAGGTTCAGCCGTTCCGCGTACTCCGTGGCCAGCTTCACCCGCCCGGCATCGGGAGATACGACCACCGTGTCGGCCGGCAGCTCCGGCTTGAGCCCGGCGCACAGCGTGGGGACGGCCGTGAGCGTATCGAACGGGCCGGGAAAGAAGCCCTCGATTTGCGTGGTGTGCAGGTCCACCGTGATCACGTGGTCGATCCCCGCCTCGCGCATCAGCAGCGCCATCAGGCTGGCGGTAATGGGCTCGCGGCGGCCGGTGCGCTTGTCGGATCTCGCGTAGCCGTAGTACGGAAGCACGGCGTGAATGCGCCCCGCGGCCGCCCGCCGGAAGGCATCGGCAAAGATCAGCAACTGCATGGCGTTGTCGTTCACCGGCGGGCAGGTGGGCTGCAGCAGGTACACGTCCTTGCCCCGCACCGACTCGCCCAGGTGCACGGACGTTTCGCCATCCGGAAACTGCTCCACGCGGCAGCTGCCCAGCTCCATCCCCAGCTCCGCCGCCACCGCCCTGGCCAGCGCCGGGTTCCCCGCCCCCGCAAACAGGATCATCTCCGCCATCCGCTCCTCGTCATCCCCGGAAGTCCCGTCGCTGTCGCGCGCCAACATGCATGCACACGCCCCGCGCGCGCAATTCCATCTGTTCCCCGTGCGGTGGACCGGGGTGCGTACGCTTGTTGCCGGACCCTATCGTCTGGTGCGTGCGGCGGCGGGGACAAAACCGTTTCACGCGGAGGACGCGGGGGTTGGCGGAGGTACGCGGGGGAACTGCGCGGCGGATTCGTGCGCGTTCCGTCGCTCCGTGCTGGCGCAGGCTCCCCAACCGCATCTCACGCGGAGGCCGCGGGGGTCGCGGAGGTCGCGGGGGGGATGGCGTCAGACCGGAGGATGGGGCAAACGACAGGTCGAGGAGGAGGATGGAGGAGATCCGGGTCCGCAGCTGGACCGAGCTGAACGACCAGCTCTACGACGCGTCGTACAACGAGCAGATCGGGCGCATCCGCTCGCCGCACGTGTTTCGCGGCGTCAGCTGCGCCACGTATCCCCTCACCACCAGCCTGCACCGGCTGGGCGGCGACTTTGCGCGCATGGAGCAGCACCTGCTGCGCAACTTCCGCAAATACGCACCGCGGGAGTACCGGGCCAGCGACTCCGTGTGGAACTGGCTGGCGCTGGGGCAGCACCACGGCCTGCCCACGCGCCTGCTGGACTGGACGTTCTCGCCGCAGGTGGCCATGCACTTCGCCACCGCGCGCCTGGAGCAGTTCGCGCGCGACGGGGTGATCTGGATGGTGGACTTCGGCGCCGTGCACGCGCGCCTCCCCGCCCCGCTGCTGGCGGAAATGGAGGCTGAGCAGGCGAATGTCTTCACCGTCGAGATGCTGCAGCGCCGGTCGCAGACGCTGGAGCAGTTCGATGCGCTGGACGGGGAAACGTTCGCGCTCTTCTTTGAGCCGCCCTCGCTGGACGAGCGCATCGTGAACCAGTACGCCGCGTTCGCCGTGATGTCGAGCCCCGAGGCCGCGATGGGCGACTGGCTGGCGGCGCACCCGGACCTGTACCGCCGCATCGTGATCCCCGCCGAACTCAAGTGGGAAATCCGCGACAAGCTTGACCAGGCCAACGTCACCGAGCGCGTGCTGTTTCCCGGGCTGGACGGGCTGAGCGCGTGGCTGCGGCGCTACTACAGCCCCCGCGGCGAAATCCCGCTCCCCGACGAGCGCCATCCCTGAGAAGCACGGAGGGCACACCGCGGTGGCGGAGGTACGCACACTCATCCGCGCCGCGGGCGGAGGCCTGCGCCGGCGGAAAGTCCGCAAACGGCTCTCACGCGGAGGCCGCGGGGTCGCGGAGGTCGCGGGGACTCCGCAGGGCGAATTGTTGCGTAGGGTGGCGGGGTGGAAGGGGATTGTTCTTCGTGATTCGTGACGGGAGGCGCACGTGATTTCTCCGTGGAGCGATACGGCCTCGCTCATCAGCCCGGACGGGCGCACTACCGCGAGCATCGAGGACGCGGGGGAGATCGCGATGGGGGCCCCGACGTCAGGCACGCTGATCCTCTCCACCGGCCTCACGGTGGAACGGTGCAGCCCTTCGATGGTCTGGTCAGACGATTCACGGTACCTCGCCGTCCCTCGGTGGAACCTGGACCGGCGCCAGCAGCTCGTCATCATCGATGCGCGGGAGGGAGCAGTCCGCGCGCTCCCGGAAATCTACCGCGTGCTGCAGCTGGAATCGTTCGACGGCGGCATCGTGCGCGGCGTAGACTCCCCGATCCACCGAACGCAGCCCGTGGCGATCGCGATAAACTAGAAAATGAGACGGGCCGCCAGCCGAAATGCGATCGCCCCTTCGCCTGCCCTGGTGCTCTCCCGCGGCGGATCAGCTCGATCACGATTCCGGGGCGGAAGTATTGCTTTGGCGTATGTCAGTCAGCATCCTTGACTGACAACCCAACGGAGCTCAAGTGATGGACAAGCCCGACCGGCCGTACACGTATGGCGACTTCCCGGAGCTGTTCTGGGATCTGCAGAAGGACGTCGCGATCGATGGCACCGATCCGCTGGTCATCAGCCGCGTCCTCCGCGAAGGAAATTTGGAGCACGTGCGCCGGATCGTCCCCACCGAGGCACTGATTCAGAAATTCGACGAATTGATCCTGCCGAGGAACGTGCGGACGTTCTGGGCGCTGATGGTCGACAAACTGCGCGTGCGCCATCTTGACAATCCTGCCTAGCGGGAATTGAATGCTTACCCCGCTTCCCGGAGTTGTTACTCCCGTGCATGCGGCACTTATGCGCATCGTCGCGGAAACCGCACGCCGCCATGACATCCACTCCCTGCACCTTGAAGGCGGAACCGCTCTCTCGGCGTACTTCCTGGGACACCGCGAGTCGGAGGATTTGGACTTCTTTGGCGATCCGGATTTCCACGCGGCTGGTTTCGTTGGCGTGCTCTCGCCAGTACTCGCCGATTCGGGATTCAGCCTGGAAGTGGTTGGTTCGCCCAGTGCGTGGCATGCCAGGGCTCTGGCGAGGCATTCCGATTCGGGGATTGCCGTAAAGCTGGACTTCGGAGCGAGTTCATCGTTTCGCCTGGCCCCTCGAGAGGTGACCACCGAAACAATTGAGGTCGCATCTTATCGAGATCTCTGTGCGGGTAAGCTGCATGCGATCTGCGACCGCTTTGAAGTCCGCGATTTTCTTGACCTGCACGCCATCCTGACCCGGCCAGACCCGAGCGGTGCGATTCCGCACGAGGGCGAATTCCGAGATCGTGCGCGAGCTGTCATTCGGGATCTGATGGAGTCGGATCCTGGTCTGGACGCCGCAACGATCGGCACCGCCGTCGCCCAGGGTAAAGGCCGTTCCATTGCAGCCCCGTTCCCGCTGCGGCTCCTGCGACCATTCGACGAAGCTTCGATCCAGCAGACTATCACCCTCGTGCTGGACGAGTGCGTCGAACTCGCCGCGCCTCACCTGCCCTGACCCCCCCGCGACCTCCGCGAACCCCCGCGGCCTCCGCGTGAGGGCAGTTTGCAGACCCAGGGGATGAACAAAGCCGCGCCTCCGCACACGAGCGGAGACGCGGCTTTTCTCCATCAAACGACGATCAGCTGACTTCGTGCAGCCGCGCGATGTAGCCGGTGAGCCGCTCCGAAACGTCGGCCAGCGACGCGGTGGCCTGCTCAATCTGCTCCAGCGTCTCCGCCTGCAGCGCCGCCGCGTCCGCCACCGCGCTGGCACCCTCGCCGTTGCGGTCCGCGATCTCCGCCACCGCCCCGAACTCGTCGCGCAGCCCGGCGATGCGCCGCCGCTGCTCGTCCGCGCGCCCGGCCATCCGCTCCGTGAGCCCCTCGGCCCCCTCCGCCGCGGCCACGATGCGGTCCACCGAGTCCAGCGCCGTGCGCGACAGGTCGCCCACCCCCTGCAGCCGCGACGCGCCCTGCTGCATGCGCCCCAGCGCCGTCGCCATCTGCCCGCGCACGCCGTCCACCATGTCGCGCGCCTGCACCGCCGCGCGCCCCGTGTCGTCCGCCAGCTTGCGAACCTCGTCCGCCACCACGGCGAACCCGCGCCCGTGCTCCCCCGCGCGCGCCGCCTCGATCGCCGCGTTCAGCGCCAGCAGATTGGTCTGGTCGGCGATGGCGCGGATCGTTTCCACCACGCTGGCGATCTGCGCGGAGGTCCCGGCCAGCGCCCCCATTTCCCGCGCCTCCGCGTCCACGAAGTCGCGCAGGTCCACCAGCCGCCCGATGGCCTCGGCGATGGCGCCGCGGTTTTCCGACGCCAGGCGGCGCGTGTCCCGGCTGGCCCCCGCCGTCTCCCCCGCGTCCGTGGCCATGGCGTGCGCCGACGCCGAAAGCTCGTCCGTCAGCCGCAGCCCGAACGCCGTGCGCCGCCCCTGGTCCGCGATGCGCTGGCGGATGTCCGCCGCGGTATTCGCCACCCCCTGCCCGCTCTCGCGCAGGCTGGTGAGCCGGCCGCCCAGCGTACGCAGTGCCGCGTCCATCTCGCGCGCGCTGTCCGTCATGGGCCGCACCAGCCCGTCCAGCTGCAGCGCCAGCGCCAGCTGCCGCGCGAACCGCTCGATCAGCCGGTGCTCCGGGCCGCGGTACACGTCCGGGCGGTGGTGCGCCACCTCCAGCAGCCCCAGCGCGGTGCGTCCGTACAGCAGCGGCTGCAGCACCAGCGACCGCACGGGGATGCGCGCGCCCCCCACCCCGCCGCGGTGCAGGTCCGACATCGCCACCGCCTCGCCCGTGGCGAACGACTGCTCGCGCAGCGGCTGCAGCGCGTCCAGCCCCTCCGGGTCCGCCATGGGCGGGTGAATCATCACCAGCCGGCCGTCGCGCACGGAGTACACGTGCAGCCACCGCCACTCGATCAGCCGCCCCGCCATCTCTTCGATGGCCGCCATCGACTCGCCCAGCGGCATGCCGGCGGTGATCACCGACTCCATCGCCGCCACCTTGCGCAGCTCCTCCGACGAAATCGCCTCCACCACCAGCAGCCGCGCCACCAGCCCCGTCGCCACCACGAAGGCCACGATGATCACCGGCCCCGGCCACCCCAGAAAGGCGAAGCTGGACGCGACTCCCACCGCGCCCACCATCCCCAGCACGGCGGACACGATCTCGTAGCGCAGCAGCACGTTGCGCTCGGCCGCGGTCAGCTTGCCGCGAAAGATGAGCGAAAAGTAGAAGAGCCCGCGGCTGGCGGCGAAGTACGCCAGAAAAAAGACGATCAGGACGGGGAGCCCGGCCAGCGAAAAGGCCGGCGCGTAGCCGTGGTCCAGGTCCGCCGGGCCCAGCCCCACCGCGCGCGAAGCCAGCAGGTACCCCGCGATCCCCGCCACGGCGGCCAGTGCCTCGCGCCCGGCGTTCACGGCCGAGGCGAACCACACCTTGCGGCGCAGCAGGTCGCCCGCGGCGGTCCCCGCCCACGCGGCGAACACGGCGGCGGCGGGCTCGCCCAGCAGCGTAAGCGCGCCCACCGGCACCACCGTCATGGTGACGTAGCTGAACTTGGACAGCTGCACCGAGCCCATCCGCAGCCCCGCCACCGCCGCCGCGCCGAGGATCGCGCCCACCACGCCCCACGCCCCCGGCGCCCAGCGGAACGCCGACGCCAGCGCCAGAAGCACGGCCGCGCCCCCCGCCATGAGCAGAAAGCGCGCGTATCCCTGCAGCAGGCGAATGGTCGCCGTCGCCAGGCGGGGCTCGTTCACGGCCGCCGGGCGCCGTCCACGGCGTGCCGCAGCGCCCGCACGAAGCGGCGCCCCTCGTCCACCCCGCCCGTGCGCAGCGTTTCCACCAGCGCGCTCCCCACTACCACGCCGTCCGCCACGCGCGCCACCGTGGCCGCCTGCTCCGGCGTGCTGATGCCGAAGCCCACTGCCACCGGCACCGAGGTGGCCGCGCGCAGCGTCTCCACCTCCGCCGCCAGCCCCTCCTGCAGCTCCACCTGCGCGCCGGTCACGCCGGTACGGCTCACGTAGTACAGAAACCCGCGCGCCGCGGCGGCGATCTCCCGCATCCGCGCCGGCGTCGTGGTCGGCGCGATCAGGCGGATCAGGTCCAGCGGCGACGCGGCGAACTTGCCCTCCAGCTCCGGGTCCGCGCCCACGGGCAGGTCCGTCAGCAGCACGCCCTGCGCGCCCGCCGCGTGCGCGTCCGCCAGAAAGCGGTCCACGCCGTGGCGCAGAACCGGGTTCAGGTAGGTGAACAGGACCACGGAGGTGCGGTGGCGCGCGCGGAAGTCCGCCAGCTGGTCCAGCGTCCAGCGCACGTCCACCCCCTGCGCGATCGCCTCGAACGACGAGCGCTGAATGGTGGGCCCGTCCGCCAGCGGGTCGCTGAAAGGCACGCCCAGTTCGATGACGTCCGCGCCCTCTTCCGCCAGCGCGTCCAGCACCGCGGCGGTGTCGGTGGTGCGGGGGTGCCCCGCGGTCACGTAGGGGATCAGGGCGGCGCGGTTTTCCGCGCGGGCGGCCGCAAAGGAGAGGTGCAGCGAAGGATCAGACGAAGTAGTCGCCGACATGCAGTCCGTAACGCTCGGGATCGGTGGTCTTGATGATGCTTCTGAGCGGCCGTCCCGTGGACGGATCCGTTTCGGCCAGGTCCAGCGTGCGCGGCGGCTCCAGCCGGATCCCCAGCGCGTCGTAGATCACCTGCACGATGGGCTGGTGCACCGACTCCGCCCGCGGATTGCGGGCCGTCACCACCGCCAGCTCGAAGCTGTCCAGGATGACGACGCTGCCCACGGGGTAGATCCCCGTCATGCTGATGAACGCCTTTACCAGCAGCGGGTCGAAACCGCGCCCCGGGTTGTCGCGCATCTCGCGCAGCACCTTGTCCGCGGGCCAGGGCTGCGACTGGTAGCTGCGCTTGCTGGTCGCCGCGTCAAACCCGTCGGCGATGGCCACGATGCGGCTGAACAGCGTGGGCTGGCGCGGGCGGACCGAAATCGGGTATCCCGTCTGGTCCAGCTTCATGTGGTGCTCGTACGCCATCAGCATGGCGCGCAGGGGAAGCTCCGCCAGGCCGCGCATGTCAAACAGCTGCAGCAGCCCCTCCGCCGGGTGCTCCTTGAGGATGGCGAACTCCGCCTCCGTCAGCGCGCCGGGCTTGTTGATGAGGTCCACCGGCATGCGCACCTTGCCCACGTCGTGCAGCAGCGCGCCCAGCCCCAGCTCGTACAACTGGTGCTTGTTCAGCCCCAGCTTCTTGCCCAGCGCCACGCTGAAGATGCACACGTTCACCGAGTGGGTGAAGGTGTACTCGTCGTAGTCGCGCAGATTCGTCAATCCGACGATGGACGCCTCGTTGCTCAGCACCTGGTCCACGATGGACTGCACGGCGCGCTTCACCGGGCGCAGGCTTACGCCCTTGCCCATCCGCAGCCCCGTCATCACCTCGCGCGCCACGGCCACGGTCTGCGCGTACGCCCGCTTGGCCACGCGCCGCGCCTCGTTGTCGCGCAGGTCCGGCTCGCTTTCGCGGTCCGGGCCCACGGCCAGGTGCAGCACCGCCGTGCGCCCCAGCCGCTCCAGAAAGCCGCCGAACGGGTCCGCCGCCACCGGCTCGGTGTTCACCAGCGCCAGCAGCGCCGTCCACTCCGGCACGTCCACGCCGCGAAACACCTCCAGCTCGCCGATGCCGTGGCGCGACAGGGCGCGGCCCACGGCGCCGTAGGTGGCGTAGCTCTGCAGGTCGATGCGCAGGCGCAGGTCGTTGATGAAGAAGAAGTCGCCCACGAACCGCACCGTCAGCTGCTCTTCCGCCGCCAGCAGGTCCTGGGTGATGGCGTGCAGCTCCGCCAGCGCGTTGACGACCGTCTGGTTCTCCAGCGGATACAGCTGCAGCGCCCGCAGCGCGCCGCTGACGGAAAACAGCAGGTCGCGGCCGCGGCGCTGCAGGCCGCGTTCGTCGCCGGAAACCAGCGCGGGGTGGGTGGCGGTTTCCGTCATTGGCGAAGCGCGCGGATGGCGCGGCCCACGGCGTTGCGAACCACGGGGTCGGTGTCGGCGGCGGCGGCGGAAAGCGCCTTGTCGGCTGCGGGGTGGCGGATGCGTCCCAGCCCCAGCGCGGCGCACGCCCGCATCTCGCCGCTTTCGCGCCGGCCCAGCCAGCTCTTTCCGTTCAGCACCTTGTCCAGCAGCGGCACTCCTTCCGCGCCCGTCAATCCGCCGTACGCCTCAAAGAAGGCAATGCGCTCCGTGAGGTCCGCCTCGCGCAGCCGCTTGCTGTCCAGCGCCGTTTCCAGCTTCGGCTTGGCGGCCGTCCACCGCAGCGCGGAGATGGCGCGGGCCGCGGCCACGCGCACCTCGCGGTCCGCGTCCTCCAGCGCCCCTTCCAGCGCGCCGCTGGCCGTGGGCGACCGCAGCTCCTGCAGCGACTCCACCGCGGCCAGGCGCAGCCGGGGCTCCGGCCGGGCCAGCAGCCGTGCCACGTCCGCCGCGGCCTCCGTCACCCGCAGCCGGCCGATGAGCCGCGCCGCGCCCGCCGCGATCCCGGGGTCCGCGTCGGAGGCGAATCCGCGCAGCGAGGCGGCGTTGGCGCCGGCCAGCCGCTCCGCCGCGCCCATGAGCGCGGCGCGCGCGTGCTCGGACGCGGCGCTCTCCCCCGCGCGCAGCAGCGGGCCCAGCGACTCGGGGGGAAAGAAGGAGAGGAGCGACGACAGGTGCTCGCGGCTCAGCCCCTCGCCCGCCTCGTCCACGATGCGCGCCAGCTCGGCGACGGTGTCGGCGCGGGCCATCTGGTCAAACAGGCCGCGGACCGCGCGCATCACCGGCGGCGCCAGGCGGCGCGAGGTGGCAATGCGCACCAGCTCGCCCAGCATGTACGAGGCGGTCTGCAGCCGCGCCGCGCCCAGCAGGGTGGGAAGCAGGTCGCCGCAGATCTCCACCACCGTCCCCTGCCGCTCCGCCTCGCCGTCCTCCAACCGGTCGAACAGCGCGTTCAGGACGTCCGTCCACAGGTCGCGGTGCATCTCCCTGTCCAGCTCGCCCTCCAGCCGGCGCATCTCCCCTTCATCCAGGAAGTACAGCGCCTCGCGGAAGTCTTCGGTGGACACGGTGGAAAGCGGGGCCGGATCTTCGCGCGGCGGCTGCGACGCGCGTCCCGCCGCGCCCTCGCCGCCCTCGGGAAGCTTGACGCCCTCCGACAGCGGCTCCACGTAGCGGTAGCGGAAGTAGCCCCAGTCGTGCTCCCACAGCAGCGTCAGCAGGTCCTCTTCGTCCGCGCGCAGCCGGTGGATGCGGGCCAGCAGTTCCAGAAACGCGGTGAGGTCGTCGCCCTCGAACCCGGGCTGAAAGGTCAGCTCGCGGACGCCGTCCTTGTAGAGGGAGAATGCGAGGTTGTCGCGCTCCTCCCCCGTAAAGGCGGCCGTCCCCTCCCAGATCAGCGCGCTCTCCTCCACCTGGAGCACCAGGTACGGCAGCCGCTCCCACAGCGTGGCGAAGCGCTCGCGAAGCGTCTCCACGAAGCGGTCCAGCGCCGGCGAGTGCCCCTCGTACAGCAGGTGCGTGCGCAGCGCCTTGGCGAATCCGCGCGCCACCTCCTGCACGTCCGCGCGCACCGAAGCGTCGCCTTCCCAGGGGGAGGCGGCGTCAGAACGGCCGGCGGAGGGCAGGGTCACGGTCACGGGACGCGCGGAATCAGAAGTGTAGCAGGTGTGGCAACACGGGATGCGCGATGACGATCACGTACAATCCAGCAGTCGGCGGGTGATCCGGAGATGACCATCCGCACGACCTTTTCTACGACCGGCATCATCCGGCGATGACCGGCATTCATCAGATGACGAGCATCCTCTGACCGGTCGGCGGATCACCCGGCGAGGACCACCATCGATCGGACGATGACATGCATCATCCGATGTTGGCCCGCGGAATCCCCCGGCGATCAGGCTCATCCGGCGGACCCGCATCGACGGACGATGACGGACATCAACCGACGACGTGCACGCGATCCGGTCCACGATCGCGGGATGACCCGCCGCGCGCCATCCAGCGACGCATCAGCAGAAGATTCCGATGATCATCACCGGGATCATCCAACGACACCCGAGCGGGAGATTTCGATGGTCATCCGCGGAGCGCCCGATAAATCATCGATCGGATCACCCGGCGATCAATCAGCCGGGTGATCTGGACGACGGTCAGCGGGCGCCGGTCATTTCCGCGACCTGGGCGACGTCCTTGTCGCCGCGGCCGGACAGGCAGACCACCACGGGGCCGGCGTCCTTCCACTGCGCACCGTCGCGCAGCAGCAGGGCGATGGCGTGCGCCGACTCCAGCGCGGGAATGATCCCCTCCAGCCGCGCCAGCCGCGCAAACGCGTCCAGCGCCTCCGCGTCGGTGATGCTGGTGTAGGTCGCGCGCCCGCTGTCCTTGAGGTGCGAGTGCTCCGGGCCCACGCCGGGGTAGTCCAGCCCGGCCGACACGGAGTGCGCCTCCGCCACCTGCCCCGCCTCGTCCTGCAGCAGGTAGCTCAGGCAGCCGTGCAGCACGCCCGGGCGCCCGGCGGTGAGGGTGGCCGCGTGGCGCGGCGTATCCACCCCGTCGCCCGCGGCCTCCACGCCCACAAGCTGCACGTCCGCGTCGCCCACGAACGGGTGGAACATGCCGATGGCGTTGCTTCCGCCGCCCACGCAGGCAATGACCGCCGCGGGAAGCCGTCCCTCCACCGCCAGGATCTGCTCGCGCGTTTCCTTGCCGATGATGCTCTGAAAGTCGCGCACCATGCGGGGATACGGATCAGGCCCGACGACGGAGCCGATGATGTAGTGCGTGTCGCGGACGTGCGTGACCCAGTGGCGGATCGCCTCGTTGGTGGCGTCCTTGAGCGTGCGCGTGCCGCTGCTGACGGGGCGGACTTCCGCGCCCAGCAGGTTCATGCGATAGACGTTCAGCGCCTGCCGCCGCACGTCCTCTTCGCCCATGTACACGATGCACTCCAGGCCGAACAGCGCGCACGCCGTGGCGGTGGCCACCCCGTGCTGCCCCGCCCCGGTCTCGGCGATGATGCGGCGCTTGCCCATGCGCCGGGCGAGAAGCACCTGCCCCAGCGAGTTGTTGATCTTGTGCGCGCCGGTGTGGTTCAGGTCTTCGCGCTTCAGGTACACGCGCGCGCCGCCGGACGCCGCGCCCAGGCGGTCGGCGCGGTACAGCGGCGTGGGGCGCCCCACGAAGTCGCGCCAGAGCGCGTGCAGTTCATCCCAGAAGGTGGGGTCGGCCTGCGCCGCGGCGTAGACCTCCGTGAGCTCGTCCAGCGCGGTGATGAGCGTTTCGGGAACGAATCGTCCGCCAAACACGCCGAACCGCCCGGAAACCGCCTCCGCAATTCCTGCTTCCAGCGCCATGCCTGTCACTGCCGTCAGGGAGAAAGAGAATGGACCGCCTGTACAAAGGCCCGCACCGCGCCGGCATCCTTCAAACCCGGTTCCCGCTCCACGCCGCTGCTGACGTCCACCGCGTCGGGGCGAAGAAGCCGCGCCGCCGTCGCCACGTTGTCCGGCCGCAGCCCTCCCGCGGCAATGATGCGCAGCCCGGCGGGAAGACCGCCCCGGATGGCCGCCACCGCCTCCCACGGAAACACGGTTCCGGTGCCGCCGTGGGCCGCCGCGCTGTATCCGTCCAGCAGCAGCGCGTCTGCCGAACCGGCGTAGCGCTCCGCCGCGGCGAGCACGTCGCCGGCCTCGCGAACGCGCACGGCCTTCCACACCTCATACCCCGCGGCGCGCATTCGGTCCGCCAGCGCGGGGGGCTCATCTCCGTGCAGCTGAAGAACATGCAGCCCCGCCGCCTGGCCCGCCGCGCGCAGTTCCGCCTCGTCCGCGTCCACGAACACGCCCACGCGGCGGGGACGCAGGCCGCCTAGTATAACGTTTGCCCGCTCCGCCGTCACGGTCCTTTTCCCGCCAGGGGCAAGGATCACCCCCAGGTAGTCCGCTCCCGCCTCCGCCGCCGCGAGCGCATCTTCCGGCCGCATCAGGCCGCACACTTTCACCGCCGGGGGCCACGTCATGCGGGGCGCATCCCCGGCGCGCGGGAACGCTCCACCAGGGCGGCGGCGGCGGCGCGCACGTCCGGCTGGCGCATCAGCGATTCGCCCACGAGGATGGCGTTCACCCCCGCCGCGCCCAGCCGGTCCACGTCCGCCGCCGTGCGGATGCCGCTTTCCGCCACGTAGGTGACAGATTCCGGCAGCCGGGGCGCCAGGCGGATGGACAGTTCCAGGTCGGTGGCAAAGGTGTCCAGGTCGCGGTTGTTCACGCCGACCAGCGTGGCGCCCGCGGCGAGCGCCACCTCCAGCTCCGCCTCGGTGTGCGCCTCCACCAGCGCGTCCATCCCCGTTTCGCGGATGAGCGCGTGCAGCTCCGCCAGCTGCGACGGATCCAGAATGCGGACGATGAGGAGGACGGCGTCCGCCCCCGCCGCGCGCGCTTCCCACACCTGCACCGGGTGAATGACGAAGTCCTTGCGGATCAGGGGCAGATCCACGGCGGCGCGCACGGCGTGCAGCGCGTCCATCCCCCCGCCGAAGTAGTCGCGATCGGTGAGGACGGAGAGCGCGGCGGCCCCGCCCGCGGCGTAGTCGCGGGCGATGGCGGCCGGATCGGCGCCCGGGCGGATGTCGCCGGCGGAGGGGGAGCGGCGCTTTACCTCCGCCAGCAGCCGCACGTGCGACGGATGGGTCAGGGCGGCCGCAAAGCCGCGCGGTGCAGGCACTTGCCGCGTCATGTCGCGGTATTCCGCAAGGCGTCCCGAGGCCGCCTTCACCTCGTCGCGCTTGGTGGCGACGATGCGGTCCAGGATGCTCGTACTGCTCATTGCAACGAATTCCTTGACTTCGGTTTGCCTTCGGGTGATATTCTTCTTCGGCACCTGTTCGGACCAGCAACCAGAAACCCTGCGGAGACGCGGATGGCGCTCACCAAGAAGCAGCGGCAGATCCTCGACTATGTCGAGAGCTTCGTCGACACGAACGGCTACTCGCCGAGCTACGAGGAGATCGCCGACCACTTCAACTACAACTCCCTGGCCACGGTGCACGAGCACCTGACCAATCTGGAGCAAAAGGGCTTTCTCCGGAAGAACTACAACAAGAGCCGTTCGCTGGAGGTGGTGCGGGCGGACCTGCACGCACCGGCGCTGGAACTGCCGCTGATGGGCGCGGTGGCGGCCGGCCTCCCCATCGAGGCCATGCCGGACGGCGGCGACCAGGAAACCATCACGGTTCCGCACGACATGGTGCGCCGGGGCAACAACTACGTGCTCCGCGTAAAGGGCGACTCCATGATCGAGGAGCAGATCCGCGACGGCGACTACATCATCGTCAACTCGCGCCAGACGGCGGAGAACGGCGAAATGGTGGTGGCGCTGGTGAGCGACGGCACGCAGCTGGGCTCGGCCACGGTCAAGAAGTTCTACCGCGAAGGGGGCCGCATCCGGCTGCAGCCGGCCAACGAGGCCATGCAGCCCATGTATTATCCGGCGGAGCAGGTCGCGATCCAGGGGATCGTGGTCGGCGTGATCCGCAAGTACTGACCGTCCGGTGAAGCACGCGCGGCACCCCCGCCCGCGTCTTCGCCACCTCCGCATCCGGCGCGCCCTCGGGCGGCTCGCCTGGAGGCGGAGGAAAACCGCTCTCTGCCCGCGCGCCGGGCACCCGCTCGGGAAAGGTACGGAGATGAAGTCCGAATCGTCGGTGCTGTTCGTGGTGGGCAAGCTGGGCAAGAACGACAGGCGCATGATGGTGCTGGAGGAAAAGACGCCTCCGCCCATCCCCGGCCCGTTCGAGCTTCGCGCCGTCTTTTCCCGCTAAGGCAGGAAAGGCCTCACACAGAGGCGCAGAGCCGCAGAGAGAAAAGAAAAAGAGGAGGGACAGCGAACCACTCGCCGTCCCTCCTCTTCGTTGTCGTATCTTTCTCTGCGCCTCTGCGGCTCTGTGTGAGGCCCTTCTTTTTCTCAGCCGCGGGTGGCGTCGCGAAGCTGCTGGAGCTTGTGGTATCCCGCGCCGCTTTCGAGGGTGGACTCGGCGATCGCCACGCCGGCCACCAGCGTGTCCGTCATCCCCGACACGTAGATCGCGGCGCCCGCGTTCAGCACGGTGGCCGCGCGCGCGGAGCCGCCCACGGTGCCGCGCAGCACGCCCTGCACCTTGGCCGCGTTCTCATCGCGCTCGCCGCCCTCCAGCCCGGCGACCTCAAAGCGCGGCCACCCCAGTTCCGCCACCGGATCAAAGGTGCGGCGCGTCACCTGGCCGGCGTTCAGCTCCATCACCTCCGTCGTGCCCAGCGGGCTGATCTCGTCCAGCCCGGGCTGGCCGTGCACCACCAGCGCGCGGTCGTGCCCCAGCTCCTGCAGCGCGCCGGCAATCAGCGGCAGCAGCGCGGGATCGTTCACCCCCACCACCTGCCGCTTCGCCCCGGCGGGATTGGTCACCGGGCCCAGAATGTTCATCAGCGTGGGCATGGCCAGCTCGCGCCGGATAGGGCCGATGTGGCGCATGGCCGGGTGGTGCAGCGGCGCGAACATGAAGACGATTCCCACCTCTTCCAGCACGCGCGCCTCGCGCTCCGGATCCAGCTCCAGCCGCACGCCCAGCGCCTCCAGCACGTCGGCGCTGCCGCACTTGCTGGTGAAGCTGCGGTTGCCGTGCTTGGCCACGCGCACCCCGGCCCCCGCGGCCAGCAGCGCCGCCGCGGTGCTGATGTTGAACGTGGTCAGCGAGCCGCCGCCGGTGCCGCAGGTGTCCACCAGCCCCTCGGGCGGGGCGTGCACGGGCACCATGGCGCGGCGCAGGGCGCGCACGCCGCCCGCCACCTCCTGCGGGGTCGCGCCGCGCACGCGGATGGCCACCAGCAGCGCCGCCATCTGCACCGGCGACGCCCGGCCGTCCATCACCTCGCCAAAGGCGCGCTCCGCCTCGTCCGCGGTCAGCGGGCGGTCGGCGGCGCGGCGGATGAGTTCGGTGAGGTCCGCGTCCAGCAAATTCAGGTCTGCGCTCATGGGTGCGGTCAGGCGGGCAGGAACAGGCGCTCGGGAAGGCCGGCGTGGTCCGCCAGCAGCCCCACGCAGAGCGAAACCAGCCGCAGCTGCTCCACTTCGGTGTCGTCCACCGTCCCCGCGCGGAAGTTGGTGAGGTTCAGCACGCCCAGCAGCCGCCCGCGCGACACCAGCGGCAGCGACACGAAGGCGTCGCTCGTGTACCAGTCGTCGCCCATGAGCGCCGCGTCGCCGCTGTCGTGCGGGTCGCGGACCACCAGGGGAAGGCGGGTGCGCGCCACGCGGCCGGACACCCCGCTCCCCATGGGAATGCGCACGCCGTCCGCCACCAGCTCCGGCGGCAGGCCGATGGCGGCGCCCAGCCGCAGCTCGCGGTTGTCGCCCGTCTCATCCACCAGCATCAGCGAGCAGCGCCCGCCGCCGAACGCCTCGGCCACCGTCCGCACGATCTCCACCGCCAGTTCGCGCGGCTCCATTCCCGCCGCGTTGCGCTCCATCAGCTTGCGCAGCAGGAACATGACGCGCGTCTGGCGCTGGTGCTTGGCGGCGCGGCGGTCCAGGTCCACGTGCGCGTCCATCAGCAGCTCCGTGGCGCCGGACGCGGCCCGCTCCAGCGCCTCGATGCGGCCGCGGCTGCGCTCCATCTCCGCGCGCGCCTCGGCCACGGCGCGCTCGCTTTCGCGCAGCCGCTCCAGCACCGATTCCGCCAGGCTGACCGGCTTTTCGCCGCCCAGCGCGGGGCCGGCGGCGCGCAGGGCCAGCGCGCGGGCCAGCGCCATCTCCAGCACGTCGCCGGCGGCGGGCACCGGGCCCTCCGTCTTGCGGCTGAACGAGAAGCGGCGCGGCTCGGCCACGATCAGTGCGCCCAGCAGCGCGCCGTCGTGCGCGATGGCGCGCACGCGAACCCACGACTTGTCGGGGTCAATGCCGGGAAGCAGGTCGCGCAGCACCCACACGGCCACGCTTTCCGCCGGACGCAGCGGGCGGTCGCCGCCCACGTCGTCCATCAGCAGCGAGTGCAGGCGCGAGGGCTCCAGTTCCAGCGGCGCGACTTCGACTTCGCCGCTGTCCAGCACGGTCCAGCGCTGGTCCAGCAGCCCGCGGCCGGCGTTGAACGCGGCATACGCCACACGCCGCTCGCGCGCGCCGGCCAGCACCGGAAGCAGGCGCCGCAGCACGGTTTCGGTATCGACCGCGTCATGCAGCCGAACGGGGAAGAACATGGCCCTGTCCGGATTTCGTGGAGGGTACGTCAAAGGGAGTCTGCAAGGTTACCGATGCAGGGGATGGGTGTCAATCGACCCGCCGCTCTGCATGGGCATGGATACATGAACGACATCGGTTGATGATGATGCGCGGGCCGCCGGGTGCGTCTCCCGGATCGGTGCGTGGTGCGGAGTGGCGGTGGAGGAACTGCCGTTTCACACGGAGGTCACGGAGGAGACACGGAGGGCACGGAGGAACCGCATCGGGATGAGGGTCGCACCTCGGCCTCCAACGTAGTCCCGGGTCATCCTGTGGATTCGCTGCGGCGACGTCATGACGCGCCGTGACGCTTCACCTGCTTCCGATCATGACCCTATGCCTGTCGCCCCGCTCGGCTATCGTTCAGCCGGGCGGGGCGAGTCAGTTGATTCCTTCGCCGATCTACTGCGCGGGCGCTTCAACTCCCGAAATCGGACGCGCGCGGTAGAACTGTGCCCCTGATGACAACGACACGGAATCGACCCACATCAGTTCCGGCCTGCGGAGAGGAAGCAACGAGTACGTTTCGTCGTGCTCCCATTCCCCACGGTAAACCCTCACCCGGACCGTAGCGCTGTTCTGGTCCCCTGAAATCGAACTGATCCGCACGAAGTGACGCGTCCCCGGCGACCAGCACGGTCCCACCATCATTCGAACGAGGCTCGCGCTGCCGCCGGTTGCCAGTGCTTCGGCGCCGACCTGTTCATCAACGCTGCACCGCTCGAACTTGGCGGTGGTGTCGGCCAAGACGCTCGCGCGGTAATCCATCACGGCATGGACGGCGCTGGCCCGCCAGTTACCTGTGTGCTGTGCGTGGAGTGGCGCCGCCAGGAGCACGGCGGCGAGCATCGCCCACCGGTGGGCGAAAGTCATCTTGGCACGCATGAGTTGGGTCCGGGGTTCAGGCGGTCGAAGGGCGCTTCGCTGTAGCGGTCACGCCCTTGCGAATCCCACGTAGGATCGATGTAGTGGAATGATCCACCGTAGTGTGCACCTTCATGCAAGGCGGTAATCGCGATCTCGCGCATTGCCGCTGGATCTCCGTTCGCTGCCGCGGCAAGCGCGGACGGATCGAAGTGGATGTGCCCCCGGTAGTAGGCCCCGTCGTGACTTTCCGTACTATCGGTCCCCATGCTGCTGTCAGTCCGTCCACGAAAGACAGCACCGGCCGTCATCGCTCTATTGAAATTCGCCAGCATCTCTCCGCAGACCCGGGCAGCAGCCGTGTCCGTGAACGTCGTGCGAAGCTTGTTCTGGAGAGCCGTACTGATCGTCGTGCCGCGTATCGCACAATTCCGCACCAGAACACCGCCATCCGTAATTCAGACCGATAGGAGCGATTGGAGTAGCAATGCTCGTCGCACAAAGGATCACCTGGCGCATGGCTTATCTACGTGGCGCAATAGGCGCGCTTCGTGTACTTTGCGCCCGGTCAGCATCAAATCACGGGAAAGGACAGGAGATACAACGATGGCGCGTTGGACAGCGGCAGCCGCCGCAGTCGTTCTGGCGCTCGGCGCGTGTGCTCAGTCTGCAACCGCTCCAGAAAGTGACGCAACGGGACGGCGGCCTGCGGCAATCAGGTTGCTGCCCGACTCAGCCGGGACGAGCGCAACGATGGACACAGCGCCGACTCCCTCGGACACACTCCCTGGGGACGACTCGCGGAATGGGGGCCTGCTCGGTTCAGGGCACTGAACAAAATCGCCGCCCGAGTTATCGCCGGGCGGCGTTCTTCAAAATCCCACGGAGCCTGTGCGCCAGGGCACGCTCCCTGTCGCGTGCGGGACTTCGCGGTACTGCCGGAGTCCCCGCCACAGCCCTCGAAAGCAGCTCGTGAGCTTCGATCAGGATGAACGGCAACTGTGTGCCTCCGCGATTCTACCCGCCTTGTGGGCGAGGTCGGTGGCGACAGGCTGCAGACCGAGCATGAGCGCGCCCTGGAAAACGTAGGCGCGCCCCTGATAGAGCGCAAGTTTTGGCACATGCCGTGAGATCCACCCACCGCTCGCGTGTGTGGGGAACCGCTTCCCGGTCGTGCGCGTTGGGATCGTGAACCGCCGTCGCGAGCCGCGACGGCGCTTTGTTCGTTGTGACCCGCGAGATTCTGGGTCGGCAGCGAATACCGGGGAGCCAGCAATGGGAACCCGTCCACGCTGGACATGGCGGATTGGACCGGGTTCATTGCGCCCGGCGGGATGGGAAGATCACGGGCCGGGGGCCGCCCGCGAGCCCCGCTCCCCCGCCCTTTCCGGCCCCTCCGCCACCCGCAGTGAACCTGGCGCGCACCGCATCTCGCGGGTGGAACAGTTTGCGCATACCTTGGATTCTGTCCCGCCGCATCCATCCAACCCGCGCTGCCCGCGCACGTTGCGGCAGCCGGCCGGACCGGCGGAGGTTCGAGAACGGCGAAGTTCATCCATCGTACGGCCGCGCCCAGAGGCACCCGCGGCCGCCCGCGGCCCCGGCCGCACGACTGGTTTCAAGCAGAGAGCGCCTCGCACGATGACCGATCGCATGGATCCACGCACGCCGCCCGCCTCCATTCTCCTCGCCGGCGGCGGCGAAATGGGCACGCTCATGCGCGAGCACCCGTGGGCCGCCACGGCGCTGGGCCCGGTGGAGCAGTGGCCGCAGAGCCTGACCACCGCCGTGCGCATTCTGCTCACCTCGCGCTTTGCCATGTGGATGGGCTGGGGCCCCGATCTCAGCTTCTTCTACAACGACGCGTACCGGCGCGACACGCTGGGCAAGAAGCACCCGTGGGCGCTGGGCCGCCCCACGCGCGAAGTGTGGGGGGAGATCTGGGACGACATCAGCCCCCGCATCCAGTCGGTGCTGGACACTGGCGAGGCCACGTGGGATGAAGGGCTGCTGCTGTTTCTGGAGCGCAGCGGCTACCCGGAGGAGACGTACCACACCTTCTCGTACAGCCCGCTGACGGACGACGCGGGGCGCTCGTCGGGAATGTTCTGCGTGGTGATGGAGGAAACGGAGCGCGTCATCGGCGAGCGCCGGCTGGCGACGCTCCGCGACCTGGCCGCGGAGCTGGCGGCGGCCGGGAGAGAGGACGCGGTGCTGGCCGCGGTAGAGCGCGGGGTCTCCGGCAGCCGCAAGGACCTGCCCTTCACCCTCACCTACCTGTTCGAGGACGGCCACACCCGTGCGCGGCTGGCCGCCTGCACCGGCTTTCGCGCGGGCGACCCCGGCGCCCCCGAAACCATCGAGGCCGGCGCCGCCGCGCAGGCATGGCCCGCGGGCGAACTGCTGGCCGGCTGTGCGCGGCTCGTCATCGACCCGCTTCCCGCCAGCCTGGGCGAGCTCCCCACCGGGGCGTGGGACGTGCCCCCGCGCGCGGCCATCGCCGTCCCCATCGCGCGGCCGGGGCAGGAGCGGCCGGCGGGGTTTCTGGTGGCCGGGCTGAACCCCTTTCGCCCGTTCGACGAGGCGTACGAGGGATTCGTGGGGCTGGTGGCCGGGCAGATCGCGGCCAGCCTGGCCAACGCCCGCGTGTTCGAAGAGGAGCGGCGCCGCGCGCAGGCGCTGGCGGAGCTGGACCAGGCCAAGACGATCTTCTTCAGCAACATCTCGCACGAGTTCCGCACCCCGCTCACCCTGATTCTGGGCCCGGCCGAGGAGGGGCGCGCGGACCCGGCGCTGACGGAAGACGAGCGGGCCCGCTGGGACACCGTGCAGCGCAACGGGCGCCGGCTGCAGAAGCTGGTGAACACGCTGCTGGAGTTCAGCCGCATCGAGGCGGGGCGCGTGCAGGCCGCGTACGAGCCGGTGGACCTGGCCGCGTTCACCCGCGACCTCGCCAGCCTGTTCCGCTCCGCCCTGGAACGCGCGGGGCTGCGGCTGGAGATTGACGCACCCGCGCTGCCCGAGCCGGTGTACGTGGACCGCGACATGTGGGAAAAGATCGTCCTGAACCTGCTCAGCAACGCCTTCAAGCACACCTTTTCCGGCACGGTGACCGTCGCCCTGCACGCGGCGGGCGACGCGGTGGAGCTGCGGGTGCGCGACACGGGAACGGGGATTCCCGCGGAGGAGATCCCCCTTCTCTTCGACCGCTTTCACCGCGTAAAGGGCGCCGCGTCGCGCACGCACGAGGGAACGGGGATCGGCTTGGCGCTGGTGCGCGAGCTGGTGGCGCTGCACGGCGGCACCATCGAGGTGGAAAGCACGGTGGGCGAGGGGAGCACGTTTACCGTGCGCGTGCCGGCCGGAAGCCGCCACCTGCCGGCCGGCCAGATCGGCGCGCCGCGCGTCGTGGAATCCGCCACGGGCGGCGCCTTCGTGCAGGAGGCGCTCACGTGGATTCCGGAGGCGCCGGCGGCCCCGGCGGACGGCCCGGGGACGGCGGGGGTGCCGGAAGGGATCCTGGACGCGGACATGCCGGCGCCCGCCGGCGAGCGCCGCGCGGACACCATCCTGATCGCGGACGACAACGCCGACATGCGCGCCTACCTGGCCCGCCTGCTGGGCCGGCAGTGGCACGTGGACACGGTGCCGGACGGCGTGGCCGCGCTGGCCGCGGTGCAGGCGCGCCTGCCGGACCTGGTGCTTTCCGATGTGATGATGCCGGGACTGAACGGGTTTGAGCTGCTGCAGGCGCTGCGCGCCAACCCGCGCACCCGCGAGCTTCCCGTGCTCCTGCTGTCTGCCCGCGCGGGGGAAGAGTCGCGCATCGAGGGGATGCAGGCGGGCGCGGACGACTACCTGGCCAAGCCGTTTTCCGCGCGCGAGCTGGTGGCGCGGGTGGGCGCGCACCTGGAGCTGGCCCGCGTGCGGCGCGACGCCGCCGCCCGCCTGCGCGCCGCCGCGGAAGAGAACGCGGAGCTGTACCGCGAAGCGCTGGAGGCCAAGGAGCGGCTGCAGGAGCAGGCGGTCGAGCTGGAGCTGCAGACGGAGGAGCTGCAGACGCAGACGGCCCACCTGGAGGAAACGCAGGTGGACTTGGAGTCCGCCAACAACGAGCTCCGGCAGGTGAACGCCGCCCTGCGCGAGACGGAGGGCCGGTTCCGCAACATGGCCGACAACGCGCCGGTGATGATGTGGGTGACCGATCCCGACGGCGTGTGCACGCACCTGAACCGCCAGTGGTACGACTTCACCGGGCAGACGCCGGAAACCGGGCTGGGCTTCGGCTGGCTGAACGCCACGCACCCGGACGACCGGCCGTTCGCGGAGCAGACGTTCATCACGTCCAACGCCACGCGCGCGCCGTTCCGGGTGGAGTACCGGCTACGGCGCGCGGACGGGGAGTACCGCTGGGCCATCGACGCCGCGGTGCCGCGCTTTGATGCGGGCGGGGCGTACCTGGGCTACATCGGCTCCGTCATCGACATCACCGAGCGCAAGGAAGTGGAGCAGCAGCGCGAGATCGTGCTGGCGGAATCGGAGCAGGCGCGGCGGCTGGCGGACGAGGCCAACCGCGCCAAGAGCGAGTTTCTGGCAAACATGAGCCACGAGCTGCGCACGCCGCTCAACGCCATCGCGGGGTACCTGGACCTGCTGGACCTGGAGATCCACGGCCCGGTGAACGCCGCCCAGCACCATGCGTTCGACCGCATCAAGCGCAACCAGGAAGTGCTGCTTTCGCTCATCAACGACGTGCTCAACTTCGCCAAGCTGGAGGCGGGGCGGCTGGAGATCGAGTGCGCCGAGGTGGACGTGTGCGAGGTGCTGAACCAGGTGGAGCCGCTGATTGCGCCGCAGATGGCGGCCAAGCGGCTGGCCTACGCCTGCGAGCAGTGCGAGCCCGGGCTGACGGCGCTGGGCGATCCGGAGCGCATTCAGCAGGTGCTGATCAACCTGCTCACCAACGCGCTCAAGTTCACGCCCTCCGGCGGGCGGGTGACGGTGAGCGCGGCGCCCGACGGGGCCCGGGTGCACATCCGCGTAACGGACACGGGGCGCGGGATTCCGGCGGAAAAGCTGGAAAGCATCTTCGACCCGTTCGTGCAGGTGGACCGGCGCGGCAGCCTGGCGGAAGAAAGCCAGCTGGGGGTAGGGCTGGGGCTGGCGATCAGCCGGGAGCTTGCGCGGGCGATGGATGGCGAGCTGACGGTGCGGAGCGAACCCGGCGCGGGGTCCACGTTCACCCTCGCGCTGCCCCGCGCGATGGACGGCGCCGGAGCGGGGTGATCCGCATCCCCGGCTCGTTCGCGGCCATGGCCATGAGGTTTCACGCGGGGGACGCGGGGGTTCGGACGGAGAGGAACGCGGGGGAACTGATCGGGGGATGGGGGCAGCGGATCGCCTCCATCCCCCGCCTTTTCTTCACGCTGTTCCCCCGAGCGGTTTTCCCTCGGTTTCTTCCCCCTGCCCCATGCAGTTCCCCCGCGTCCCCCCGCCCTCCCCCGCGTCCTCCGCGTACGGGCTGTTGAGGGAGCCCGGACGCTTCGGGAGATTTGAGATCCGGAACGTATCGCTCCGGGAACTGCCCTCCACCGCGCGCCGGCCCGCGGCTCCGGACGATTGTGTCAGTTCTCCTTTTCCGCCCCGAAACTGCATCGCATGATGCTTGCAGTCCGGGGCGGCCTCGCACTGCCTACCTCGCACCGAACGGCACATGAACCCGGACATTCTCACGCGCAACAACGTCCGCGTCTCCGGACGCGGCACGCAGCCCATGCTGTTCGCGCACGGGTTCGGGTGCGACCAGAACATGTGGCGGCTGGTGGCGCCCGCGTTTGAAGACGAGTACCGGATCGTGCTGTTCGACTACGTGGGCTCCGGCAACAGCGACCTGCGCGCGTACGACGCCCCGCGCTACTCCACGCTGGACGGCTACGCGCAGGACCTGCTGGACGTGGTGCACGCGCTGGATCTGCGCGACGTCGTTCTGGTGGCGCATTCCGTAAGCAGCATGGTGTCCGTTCTGGCCGCCAACCGCGAGCCGGAACGCTTTGCCCGGCTGGTGCTCATCGGTCCGTCGCCGCGCTACATCAACGATCCGCCGTACGTGGGCGGCTTTGAGCGGCAGGACATCGAAGGGCTGCTGGAGATGATGGACCACAACTACATCGGCTGGGCCAACTTCCTGGGGCCCGCCATCATGAAGAACACCGACAGGCCCGAACTGGGCGACGAACTCGCCACCAGCTTCTGCTCCACCGATCCCGTGGTGGCGCGCCGCTTTGCCGAGGCCACCTTTCTTTCCGACAACCGCGCGGATCTGGCGCAGGTCCGCGTGCCGTCGCTGATTCTGCAGTGCTCCGACGACATGGTGGCGCCGCTGGAGGTGGGCGACTACCTGCACCGCGAGATGCCGGACAGCACCCTTCGCGTCATGGAGGCGACGGGCCACTGCCCGCACATGAGCCATCCCGACGAGACGATCCGGCTGATCCGCGACTACCTGCAGCCCGCCGCCGTGGCGTGACCATGACGGAAACGGCCGGCGCGCCGGAAGAGCGCCGCCTGGATGAACTGCTGGACCACGCGCCCGCCGGCTTTGCCTCGTTCATGGACGACGGCACCATCGTGGCGGCAAACGCCACCTTTGCGCGCATGCTGGGCTACGCGCCCGGCGAGCTGGACGGGCGGCGCATCGAGAGTGTGATGGGGATGGGAACGCGCATCTTCTATCAGACGCACTTCTTTCCCCTGCTGCGCCTGCACGGCGGCGCGGAGGAGATCTTTCTCCTTTTGCGCCACCAGGACGGCCAGGACGTGGGGGTGCTGGCCAACGCCGCGCGGCGCGAGCGGGACGGCGCGTGGGCCAGCGACTGCGTATTCATGCAGGTGCGCGAGCGCCGCAAGTTCGAGGACGAGCTTCTGCGCGCGCGCCGCACGGCGGAACAGGCCCAGGCCGCCGCCGAGGCCCGGTCAGAGGAGCTGCGCCACGCCAACGAGCTGCTGGAGCAGCAGGCGATGGAGCTGGAGCTTCAGCACCAGCAGCTGCAGGAGCAGGCGTTTGAGATGGAGACGCAGGCCGAGGAGATGCAGGCCATCAACAACGAACTGCTGGAGCGCTCGGAGGAACTGGTGCGGCAGCGCGCCGCGGCGGAAGAGGCCAACCAGGCCAAGAGCAGCTTTCTGGCGGTGATGAGCCACGAACTGCGCACTCCGCTGAACGCGATCGCCGGATACGTGCAGCTGCTGGAGATGGGGATTCACGGCCCGGTGACGGAGCCGCAGCTGCTGGCGCTGGACCGCATCGGGCGCAGCCAGCAGCACCTGCTGCGGCTGATCAACGACGTGCTGAACCTGGCCCGCATCGAGTCCGGCCGGGTGGAGTACATGGTGGAGAACGTGCCCATCCCCGACCTGCTGGCCTCCGTGGCGCCCATGGTGGAGCCGCAGATGGCGGCCAAGCAGCTGGCCTTTTCCGTGGACGTGGATGCGGTGGCGGTGCGCGCGGACCGCGACAAGGTGCAGCAGATCATCATCAACCTGCTCAGCAACTCCATCAAGTTCACGCCACCGGGCGGACGCATTGCGGTGACGTCGTCGCGGCGCGCGGAGCAGCCCGGCGTGGTGTTCGTGCGGGTGACGGACACGGGAATCGGCATCGCGCACGGGAAGCAGGCGGCGATGTTCGAGCCGTTCGTGCAGGTGGACATGAGCCGCACGCGCCGGTCGGAGGGCACGGGACTGGGGCTGTCGATCAGCCGCGACCTGGCGCGCGGAATGGGCGGCGACCTTCGCGTGCGCAGCGAAGAAGGCGTCGGCTCTACCTTTACCCTCACGCTTCCCGCCGCCGACTAGAGCAAAAAAGCCTCACACAGAGCCGCAGAGACACAGAGAAGGAACAACAAAAGCTTTTCCTGTTTTTCTCTGCGGCTCTGTGTCTCTGTGCGAGGCTGTTCCGTTGGAGGTGCGCTGGGACGTTCAGGAATCCTTGAGTTCCGGGAAGTCTTCGATCCGGTACTCGCCATCGGAATGCGCGCCGGCCTGTTCGGCATCGCGCAGTTCCACCCGGCGGATCTTGCCGCTGATGGTCTTGGGAAGATCGCTGAACTCGATGCGCCGCACGCGCTTGTACGCCGCCATCCGCTCGCGCACAAAGCGGAACAGTTCGGCCGCCAGTTCGCGCGACGGTTCGAATCCCGGGCGCAGCACCAGGTACGCCTTGGGGACGGAAAGCCGCAGCGGATCAGGGCTCGGCACCACGGCCGCCTCGGCGACGGCCGGGTGCTCGATCATCACGCTCTCCAGCTCGAACGGCGAAATGCGGTAGTCCGAGCTCTTGAACACGTCGTCTGTGCGCCCCACGTAGGTGATGTAGCCGCCCTCGCCGCGGGTCGCCACGTCGCCGGTGCGATAGTAGCCGCCACGCATGGCCTCATCCGTCCGCGCGGGGTCGTCCAGGTAGCCGGACATCAGCGCGGCGGGCGGCGGATCCAGCCGCAGCGCGATCTCTCCCTCGTCACCCTCGTTGCCGTCCGCGTCCAGAAGGGCCACGCGGTACCCCGGCAGCGGGCGCCCCATGGACCCCGGCCGCAGCGGCTGCCCCGGCGGATTGCCGATCTGCGCCGTGGTTTCCGTCTGCCCGTATCCGTCACGGATGGTCAATCCCCACCCGGCGCGCACCCGCTCGATCACCTCGGGGTTCAGCGGCTCGCCCGCGCTGGCCACCTCGCGCAGCCGCACGGGCCAGGCAGACAGGTCTTCGTTGATCAGAAAGCGCCACACGGTGGGCGGCGCGCACAGCGTGGTGACGGCATGGCGGACCAGCATGTCCAGCACGCGCCGCGCATCGAACCGCGCGTAGCTGAACACGAACACGCATGCGCCGGCGTTCCACGGGGCAAAGACGTTGCTCCACGCGTGCTTGGCCCACCCCGGCGACGACACGTTCCAGTGCACGTCGCCCTCGCGGATCCCGATCCAGTACATCGTCGAGAGATGGCCCGCCGGATAGCTGCGGTGCGTGTGCAGCACCAGCTTGGGGACGGATGTGGTGCCGGAGGTGAAGTACAGCAGCATGGGATCGCCGCCGCGCGTTTCGCCGTCGGGGGTAAAGACGGGGGCGTGCGCGGCGGCGCCGTGGTACGCGGTCCACCCCGCGCGCTCCTCGCCCACGATCACGCGGGTAAAGGCGCCGGGCACCTCGTCCAGCCGCGGCGCGCCCTCCGCATCGGCGATCACGTGGCGGATGGCGCCGCGACGCACCCGGTCGCGCAGGTCGTCCACCGTAAGCTGCGTAGTGGTGGGGACGATGACGACGCCCAGCTTGATGGCCGCCAGCATCACCTCCCACAGCGGCGCCACGTTGGGCAGCATGAGCAGCAGCCGGTCGCCGCGGCGGGCGCCCTGGGCGCGGAGGAAGTTGGCCACGCGGTTGCTGCGCTCCGACATCTCGCGGAACGAGCAGACGGTTTCCACCCCCGCGTCATCCACCAGGTGCAGCGCGGGCGCGTCGTTTTCCGCCGCGTACGCGTCAAACCAGTCCAGCGCCCAGTTGAAGTGTTCCAGCGTCGGCCACTGGAAGCCCTCGTACGCCGCGTCGTAGTCCCCGCGCCGGTCCAGCAGGAATCGCCGCGCCTCGGCGAACTCGTTCTGCGGAATCATTCGTCGCCCCTCCCGGATGTGGATTGCACCCGGGGCGCAAAATCAGCACCGGCGCGGCGGAAGGCGAGGATGCGGCGGCGTGAGCAACTGATATGAAGTTGCCGCGTTGCCGCAACAACGGCGGAAAGCCCCACGGCACTGCTGTGAGGCTTCACCTGCACAAGGACCTTGGTCCTGGCGTGAGTTCTCCCCTCTCCGTGCGTCTGTTTGCACGGGGAGGGGTCGGGGGAGGGGCCTCACAGGCCGGCGATGAGCAGAAGCGTGCACAGCAGAGCTGAGTCGATGATTCTGCTATCGAAAGGCGTCGGCGGAGCAACTGAAGTTGCCGTCAGGACGGCGGAAAACCTCGCGAACAGGTGTGTGGCTCACCTGCAACAGCCAGAATCAGCGGTCAGGCTGGGACGATGACCATCACTCCGCGGCGGCGGGGAGCGTAAAGGAAAAGACGGTGCCCTCCCCCACGCGGCTGGCCACGTCGATCGATCCCCCGTGCGCCTCCACCAGCCCCCGCGCAATGGCCAGCCCCAGCCCCGTCCCCAGCCCCGCGGTGCTGCTGGCCTGCCAGAACGGATCGAACAGGTGCGGCAGGTTCTCCGCCGGAATGCCCGATCCGGTGTCGCGCACCGTGAAGCACACCGCGCCGTCCGCCCCCGGCGCGGCGCTGACGCCAATCTGCCCGCCCTGCGGCGTGAACTTGACGGCGTTCCCCACCAGGTTGGACAGCACCTGAAACACGCGGTCGCGGTCGGCCATCACCTGCGGCAGCGGCTCCGGCGCGCCGCACGCCAGCTGCTGGCCCCGGTCGGCCACCTGCGTGCGGAACGCATCCATCACGTCGGCCAGCAGATCCGCCGGGCGCACCGGGGCGGGGTCCACCGCCAGCGCGTGCCCGGCCTGCAGGCGCGCGGCGTCCAGCAGGTCCATGATCAGCCGGTTCATGCGGCCCGTGGCGCGCACCACCACGTCCAGCTGCCGCTGGCGCTGCGGCTCCGGCAGATCCGGCGTTTCCTGCAGGAACTGCGCGGCCATGCGGATGGTGTGCACCGGGTTCTTGAGGTCGTGCGACACCACGCGCAGCACCTGGTCGCGCGTCTGCACGGCGGCCTCGGCCTGCGCGCGGGCCGCCTGCTCCGCCTCCAGCACCAGCACCCGCCGCAGCGCCGCCACGGCCAGGTCGCCCAGCGCGCGGGCGTGCCGCACCTCGCGGTCGCCAAATGCGCCCTGTTCGTCCGTGCGCAGCAGAACCAGCGCGCCCAGCAGTTCCTTTCCCGTCTGCAGCGGCACCATGAGCCCGCCGCACCGCTCGCAGCTGCGGCGAAGGTAGGGCGCCATGCTTTCGCCGATGTCCGACGCCTGCAGCGCCAGCGCGGGCTTGCCGGAATCGATGATCTCGTCCGTGAGCGATCCGGGGTACGGCGCCGTCGTCCCCAGCTCCGGAATTCCCTCCCCCGCCCCGGCCACCACCCGCACCTCGTGCGCCTCGGCCCGCTCGATGTACGCGCCGAACGCCCGGGTGGAGCGCACGGCGCTTCCGGCCACGCACTCCAGCACCTCGCGCACGCTCAGCGCCTGCGCCAGCGCGCGGGCCAGGGTGTGCAGCGCCGCCTCGTCGTCCGCGCGGTCGCGCAGGCCGGCGGCCAGGGCGGCCTCGCTGCGCGCCTGCCCCGCGAACAGCAGGTTGCCCATGAGCGCCAGCACGGCCGAGGCGATGACCGCGCCCGCCAGCAGCAGCGAAAGCGAGTCGGCGCCGCGCCGCTCCCGCTGGCTGCGGACGGTGAGCAGCGCGTCCTGCTCCCGCTCGATTTCCGCCACGCGCACGCGCACCGTGTCCATGAGCGCCTTGCCGCCGCCCGCGCGGATGACGGCTTCGGCGGCGTCGCGGCCGCGCGTGCGCCGCAACTCCACGATCTGCTCCACAAGGTCCAGCCGCTGGTCAATCAGCGGCTCCAGCGCGTCTACCCGGCCGCGCTGGGCGGCGCTGGCGATGCGCATGCGCGCCTCGGCGAGTTCGCGGGCAATGCGTGGCCGGGCGTTGCGCGCGGGCGCAAGGTACGCCTCGTCCCCGGTGAGCACGTAGCCGCGCTGCGAGGTTTCGGCGTCCTTGAGCGAGCTGAGCGCGCGTTCCAGCGCCACGGTGACCTGGTAGCTGCGCTCCACCGCGCGGGCGTTGGCGGTCGCGCGCCGCACGCCGCCCAGCATCATCGCGCCCAGCAGCAGAACGATGAGGGTGGGGCCGAACAGGGCGAGCCGCCGCGACCACGGGTGCCGGAGCGTGGGCCGGAAACGGCCGTTTGGCGGGGCGGGTGAAGGTTCGTCCATGCGCGCGGGCCACGCACGATGCGCACCATCCACCCCGTCCGCACCCGTGCTCCGCGCCGTCATCGCCCGATCGTCCATCCACCGCAAACGACGGAGGGAGGGGAGGATGAGCGGCACCGCGCCCCCGCCACGCGTCGCGGTCCCGCGATCCGCCGACATCCATCGTACGCGGCCGTTTTCGATGGATCGGCACGATCCGCCACACCGATCCGCGCCGCGGCCCATCCGCGGGAGCGCGCGGGCCGCCGGCCGGTTGCGGAGGATGCGCCGAAGCCGCCAATTACGGCGCGAACTCCGCTTCTTCCCCTGATCTCCCGTTCCCCATGAACACGACCGATTCCGCCACCGCCGCGCTCCCGGAGACCATCGACCAGGTGCTGGTGCGCCTGAACGGCATTCTGGACGACGCGCTGCGCGGGGGAACGCGCATCGGCTACTTCGCCGCGCTGTACGAGCGGGTGACGACCAACGTGCGGCGCGCACTGGTGGCGGGGAACGTGTTCCAGGACAACGCGCGTATGGAGCGGCTGGACGTGGTGTTCGCCAACCGCTTTCTGGCCGCGTGGGACGAGCATTCGGCGGGCGGACAGCCGTCGCTGGCCTGGCGCGCGGCCTTTGCGCTGCTGGACAATCCGGGCCCGCTCGTCGTTCAGCACCTGCTGGTGGGGATGAACGCACACATCAATCTGGACCTGGGGATCGCCGCGGCCACGGTGGCGCCCACGCCGGATGAACTGCAGGCGCTGTGGCCGGACTTCAAGACCATCAACGCGGTCCTGTCGCGGCTGGTAAAGGTGGTGGAGGACGAGCTGGGGGAGATTTCGCCGCGGCTGGAGCGCATCGAGGAGATCGCGCCGGGGCTGGAGGACCGCGTGTTCGACTTCGGCATCGACGTGGCGCGCGACGTGGCCTGGGCGCTCGCCACGGAGTTGTCGAACACGCCGCGCGAGGGGTGGAACGCCGTCATCGACGCGCGCGACGGGATGGTGGCGGAGGCCGGGCGCGCGCTGTATCCGCTGCACGGAATTCCCGGCTTCGTGCAGAGCTGGATTCACGGCGCCGAATCCACCGACATCCGCTACAACATCCAGGTCGTGGCGGAGTAGGAGGCGCTCCGCTTCGGACTCCGACGAACGGAGCCGCCGCCTGCGCGTCCGCGGCTCGCCGGTCTGCGTGCCGGCGGACGATGATCGGCGTTCCGGTGCAGACCGGCACGCGCCAACCGGGCTGCGCCCTGCCGGCAGAGCGCAGCCATTCTGGACCGGCGGCACACGCCCGCGCGGGGATTCCAGCCGGCACGTCTGCATGCGTCCCGCCTGCGTGCCACCCGTCTCCGGCGGTCCGCCTTGCTGGATGTTTGCGCCGTCTCTATCGTGCCAGAAATCCGCGTCACCACCTGAGTGTCGAGGCACCCGGCCCGCCCGGTGCCTTTTTGAACCTGCCCTGCACGCGCCGGCCCTGCCGCCGGCCGGAGAACCCGCCGCATGCCCCACGATTCCGCTTCCGACCCGGGCGTTCAGCCTGCACAGACCGCCCATGACGCTCCACCGCCAAGCACCGGCCAGGACCGCGTGCAGGCCGCCGTGGAGAACTGGAAGCGAAGGCTGATCGACCTCACCCGGCGCAATCGCGCCCTCAACTTCAAGGTCAACAGGGTCGCCACCATCACCGTCGCCGACGAGCACCCGGCGGAGGTGTTCCGCGCGCTCTACCTGGGCGGCAAGGCATTGAAGTTCAAAGCCGCGCCGGAGCAGCCGGGCAGGGCGGCTCCGGCCGCGGGTTCCGATGGATCGCAAGCGGCGGATCACGACGAGGGCACGGCGGCCGTGGCCGGCAGCACCGCCGGCCAGCCCTCGATGGTTCCGGACCCGGCGGAAGAAGAGGAGGAAGCGGGGGCGGGGCTGGACTTTGCGCCGTACGATCCCGCCGCGCTGGACGAGCGGCACACGGACTCGTGGCTGCAGACCACCTCCGTTCCCGAGGCGCTGGACCGCTCCCTCCGGCGCCTGGAGGAGCAGGCGCGGCTCTCCATCGAGGAACAGGGCGTGAACACGCTCTTTCTCACCCTGGGGATGCTGCACTACACCGAATCCGACAGCTCCGACCAGGTGTACCGCGCGCCCCTCGTTCTGCTTCCCGTACAGCTGACGCGCAAGTCGGCGCGCGCCGGATACGAGGTGCGCGCGGCGGACGACGATCCGCTCGTGAACCCCGCGCTCGCCGAGTACCTGCGGAGCCGCGGGACCACGCTGCCGGAACTCCCGGATTCCGCGGCCATCCCGGACGAGTACGATCTGCAGTCGCTCTTTGCCGCGATGTCGGCACAGGTGGCGGGGCGAAAAGGATGGGCGGTGAAGACGGACATCTACCTGGCGCTGTTCTCGTTTCAGAAGTTCGTGATGTACAAGGACCTCGAGGCGAATGCGGCCTCGGTGTCCAGCCACCGCCTGATCAGGCAGCTCGTCACGCGGACGGGAGGACAGAGCGTGGGCCTTCCCGCCGACGTCCGGACGATGGAACTGGACGCGGACTATCCTCCCGAAACCACGTTCCAGGTGGTGGACGCCGACTCCAGCCAGCTTCGCGCGATCGCGGCCACGGCCCGCGGGCACGACCTGGTCATCGAAGGCCCCCCGGGGACGGGCAAGTCGCAGACGATTACCAACCTGATCGCGGCCGCGCTCGCCGCCGACAAGTCCGTCCTGTTCGTGGCGGAAAAGATGGCGGCGCTCGAAGTCGTGCACGACCGGCTGGTGCAGGCGGGCTTTGGTGAATTCTGCCTGGAGCTGCACTCCACGAAGGCCAACAAGCGCACGGTGATGAAGGAACTGGGCACGGCCCTGGACGCCTCGTTCCAGCAGATCGCCGTACCCCAGGCCTCCACCGAGCGGCTCCCCGGCGTGCGCCGCACGCTGACGGAGTACGCGCGGGCGGTCCACACGCCGTTCGGCGCACTCGCTGCGTCGCCGTACCGGATGTACGGCGACCTGAGCCGCGTCCTGGAGGCGCCCCGCGTGCGCCTGGAAGCGGCGGTCGATGCGGTGACACGCGAGCAGCTGGACCAGATCCTCCGCGACCTGCAGGACCTCGCCGCCACCTCCGCCGAAATCGGCGTACCCGCGAGCCATCCCTGGCGCGACACCGGGCGGACCTTCTACTCCCAGGACGATCTGGAATCCGTGCGCGACGCCGCCGCGGATCTGGCGGCGCGGGCCGCCGAACTCGCGCGGGGCGCGGCGGAGGCGGGCGCCGCGTTCGGACTCCCCGCGGTTCGTACGCTGGCGGATGTGGAAACGGCGGCGCAGGTGGCGCAGGTGCTGGGCCGCTCGCCGGGCGCGCCCCCGGGTGTGCTGCAGAATCCTGCCTGGAACGCCCCGCCCGCGGAAGCCGTCACGCTGGTGGAGCGCGGGCGCGAGGTGGCGCGGCTCAAGGAGCGCGTGAAGACCCGGTTTCGCGCCGAGGTACTGGACCAGGAGCACGCGGGCGACGCGGCGTACGTGGAGCGGAAGGCGGAGGGAGCGTTCAGCTTGCTGTCCTGGCTGGACGGGCGCTGGCGCGCCATCCGCAAACGCTGGCTCGCCTACCGGCTGCCGGCCTTTTCCGGCTCGCTGCTGGAGCAGGCGGTGGAAATGAAGCAGGTGGACCGCCTGCGCGCGGAAAGCGCGGCATTGAAGGCGGCGGAGCCCCGTGCCCGCGAGCTGTTCGGCGGGCTCTGGGACGGAGAGCGCTCCCGGTGGGACGCGCTGGACGCCTACATCCAGTGGGTAGTGGAGTTTCGCGGTGCCTGCGTGCGGCACGGGCTGGAAGCGCGTGCCGCCGAGGTTGCGGCGCAGGCGGGCCCGGACCTGTCTCGCGTGGATGCCCTCCGCGCCGAAGCGGGTGAGGTGGGCGACCGGTTGGCCCGCCTGCGGGGCATGGTCGGCTGGCCGGGCGACTATCTGGCCGCCGAGCCCCTGGACGGGATCGAATCGAGGGCGCGGGAGCTGGTGGACGGGATCGCGCTGGCCCCGCGCTGGGCGGCGTTCGAGGCCGCGCGGCGCACGGTGGATGGGGGGATCGCGCGCGAGCTGCTGGCGGACGCCCTTTCCGGCGTGCTACCCGTGCCGGCTCTGCCCGCGGTCTTTCTTCGCGCGTTCTGCATGAAGTGGCTTTCCGGCGTGGTTCAGCAGCGGGAGCCGCTGGCCCGCTTCAACACGCTGACCCACGAGGAGCGGCTGAGCGAATTCCGCCGGCTGGACCAGCTGGTGCTGCGGGAGAACCGCGCGGCGCTGGTGGCGCGGCTGCGCGAGCGCGTGCAGCATCGGTTGCAGCAGGCGGAGCCGGCCGGCCAGCTGCCGTACCTGCGCGGGCAGATGGCCCGGCAGCGGGGGCTGGCGCCGCTGCGCAAGAGCATGCAGCAGGCCCAGGCCGCCATCCGCGCCATCAAGCCGTGCTTCATGATGAGCCCGCTGAGCGTGGCGCAGTTTCTGGACGGAAACCAGCCGGGTTTCGATCTGGTGATCTTTGACGAGGCGTCGCAGCTGCCCTCCGAGGACGCCGTGGGCGCGATTGCGCGCGGCCGCAACCTGGTCGTGGTGGGCGACCCCAAGCAGCTGCCGCCCACCAACTTCTTCGCCGTGTCGACGGGACAGGTGGAAGCGGTGCTGGCGGAAGACGGCACGCCCATGGTGGACGACTCGGAAAGCATCCTGGAGCTGTCCATGGGGTCCGGCGTATCCATGAGCCGCCTCAAGTGGCATTACCGCAGCGCGCACGAGTCGCTGATCAACTTCAGCAACGTTTCGTTCTACGATTCGGAGCTGTACACCTTTCCCAGCGTGGAAACGGGCACGGGCGGACTCAGCTTCGAGTTCGTGCCGGACGGCGTGTACGAGGGAAAGGGAGTGAACCCCGTGGAGGCCCGGCGCGTGGCCGACGCGGTCGTCCGCTTCGCCAGAGAGCAGGCGGCGAACCGGGAGCGGGGCGAGCCCGCGCTGTCGCTGGGGGTGGGCACCTTCAACATGCGGCAGCAGATCGCCATCCAGGACGAACTCGAGCGCCGCAGGCGCGACGATCCGTCCCTCGAGCCATTCTTTGACCGGGGCGTCGCGGAGCCCTTCTTTGTCAAGAACCTGGAAAACATCCAGGGGGACGAGCGCGACGCCATCTTCATCAGCGTAACCTACGCCCGCGGTCCCAGCGGCGTACTGCGGATGAACTTCGGTCCGCTGAACGGGCAGAATGGGGGGCGCAGACTGAACGTGCTGGTGAGCCGGGCCCGGCGGCAGATGCGGGTGTTCTCATCCATGCACGGCGACGAGATCAGCGCCACGGCCACGGTGTCGGAAGGGCCGCGGCTGCTGCGCGAGTTTCTGCGGTACGCTGAGCACGGCCGCCTGGAGAACGCCGCGGTGGACGCCGCCGCGGCCACGGAATCGCCTTTCGAGGCCGACGTGCTGCGCGAACTTTCTCACCGGGGGCTCACGGTCGTGCCGCAGGTGGGCGTGGCCGGGTACCGGATCGACATGGGCGTGCTGGACGACGAGGCGCCGGGACGCTTTCTGTGCGGCATCGAATGCGATGGCGCAGCCTATCACAGCTCCGAGACCGCGCGCGACCGCGACCGGCTGAGGCAGCAGGTTCTGGAGGCGCGCGGCTGGCGAATTCACCGGGTCTGGTCCACCGACTGGTTCAAGGACCGCGCGGGACAGATCGAGCGGCTGATGAAGCTGATTGAGCAGGACCGCGCGGAGTCGGCGGAAGAAGCGGCCGCGGAGCGGGCCGGGCGCGAAGAAGCCTCGGCGCGGGCTCGTGCCGAGGCGGAACGCCGGGAAGCGGACGAGGTGGAACTGCTGAGATCGGGTCCCGACGTCCCGTACGTCCGCCCGAAGGCGGCGGCGTATACGTTCACGCCGGGGGAAGGGCGGTTCGCGGGGACGGATCTGCTGGCGACGCCGCTGGGGCAGCTCGCGGGCACGGTGCGGGAAATCGTGGCGGCGGAGTCACCCATCCACCGCACGGACCTTGTCGCCCGCATCACCGGGATGTGGGGCACGCGCGCCGGACCGCGCATCCAGGCGTGGATCGAGCAGGCATGCAGCGCCGCCGAGGGCGCGAAGATGGTGAAGCGGCGGGGCGAGTTCTTCTGGACCGTGGACGGAGGCGAACCCTGCCCCGTCCGGTCGCGCGCCGGCACCAGAATTCCCGCCGACAGGATCTCCCCCGAGGAGTACCGCGAAGCCGTGCTGGCCATTCTGGCGCAGGGCCACTCGTTCAGCCGTTCGCAGCTGACAACGGAGGTGCGAACGCTTCTGGGGTACGGCCGCACCGGCGCGGCGCTGGACGAGGCGGTGACCTCAGCCGTTTCCGACCTCCTCCGCACCGGCCGCATCGGCGAGGCCAGCACCGGCATCCGCCTGCGAGGAGAGGCGCCCGCGGCCCAGAGCCCCTCCTGAACCGCGGGTCCGCCGCGCAGGCGCGCGTCCGCGGCGGATGACCTGGCGGGTAGGCGATCGCCCCGCATCCGCCAGCTCTGCTGCGCCATCCCCGGCGGAAGGGCGGCTTACCGCTTCTTTCTGCGGCTCTTCTGCCGGGCGGCCTTCTGGGCCTTCTTCTTGTCCTTGGCCTTCTTGCGGGCCTTGGCGGAGCCGGGCTGCCCGCCCGGGCCGGTCGGCTCGCCGCGAAGTCCCAGCCCCTGCGACAGGAAGTTGTGGCGCGGCGTAACGCGCTCGGGGATCAGCCCGAGTTCCACCTGTACATCCTCCCAGTCGCCCGGGATCATCTCGTCCACGTCGCCCGCCGCGTAGGCCGCCTCAATGACCGGTGCGGCCTCCATGGCGCGGAGACTCAGGAGCGAGGCGACGAGCATGCCGTTCAACTCGGGATTCTGCTCCCCGTGACGCCGGATCTGGTCCACGAGCACCGCCACCGCCTCGTCCCTTGTCTCTGGATGCTCCTCGGCGATCATCTGCATCGCCGCGGCGACGGTCCCGGCCGCTGAAGGGTCCGGATCATCCGCATATCGTGGAAGCGCCTCGCGAAGAGCCGGGAGCGCGGCCGTGCCGATCATGGCCAGCACCCGGGGAACCTCCTCCATTCCCCAGTCGCTGTCATCCCAGCGCAGCAGGTCGATGAGGGGAGCCACGGCATCCTCCGCCCCAAGCTGCCCAAGCACCCGGCGGGCGTGGATCGGCCCCCACCATTCGTCGTTGCCCTCCTCGTCCTCATCGTCCCAGGACAGGAACAGCCCGTCGTCACCCGCCAGGCGGATGAGCTCAGGCACGTCCGCGAAGGTGAATCCCATGGCGAGGTAGTCGGGCCACGGCTGCTGGCGGGCGGGCTGTTCCCCCAATTCCAGCAGCCGGCTCACCGGCTCGTGGTAGTCCATTGTCGCTCGTGCGGGTTCGGGACGAAAAGGGTGCGCGGCACGCCCCCAAGGTGCACGCCGTGAACACGATCCGCAACGGGGAATGGACGTCGTTCCGGGGCTGTGCACCGTGTCCGCGTGGCAGCGTGTTTCCAGCGCTGACACGGCCCTGCGGAGCAGGCGCGGACTGATGTTTACGGGATTGCACGTCCCCCTTGCGGAGCACGCGTCCACATCCCGATATTGTGCTCACAACCTGCAAACAATCGCCCACGGCGCCCCCGCGCCGCGCGGCACCGAACTCCCCCTCGGCAGCAATCCGAGCGCGCGTCTCCGCGTGCTCCCGATCCAGAGAGCCATGCGTTTCGATCTGTTGATGATGATCGCCGCCGCCCTTCACCTGGGCGACGCACCCGCGGTTCCCCACACCGCCACCCCCGCCTCGCCGCTCCTCGCGGAACCCGCCACCACCGATACCATCCCCGTTCGCCGCGCGCTGCAGGCCGCGCGTGCCGTTCTTGGCGGAATGGGCATCGAGAGCGGGGCCGTGAACAGCCGCACCCAGAACGCGCTCAACGCCCTGCGCGGCCGCGTGTCGCGCACCAGCGACCCCGACGCGCTGCGGCTGGCATTCCGCGCGTACTACAACTACAAGGCGGCGCACCCCGAAAACGTGCGCAAGCCGTACCTGTACTTTGTGGATTACGGGCTGGACAGCCGCACCCCGCGCGGGTACGTGTTCGACATGGAGGCGTTGCGCGTGGTGGACGGGCCCTTCGCCGTGGCGCACGGCCGCGGATCGGAGCTGGGGCGCACGGGCGTTCCGCGCTGGTTCAGCAACCGCGAGGGAAGCCACGCCACCTCGCTGGGGCTGTTTCTGGCGCAGGAAACCTACGCCTTCGTGGGGCACGACAGCGGGCGTCCGTACCGCTCCATCGGCATGCGCATGACGGGGCTTTCGGGGATGTTCAACAGCACGGCCCGCCAGCGCGGCGTGGTGATGCACGGCGCGCCGTACGTGACGCGGCTGGGCGCCGGCCGCAGCCAGGGATGCCCGGCGGTGGAGCAGAACCGCGCGCGTTGGCTGATTCCGGAACTCGCCAACGGCAGCCTGGTGTTTCTGTTCTCGCCGCTGGACCGCGACTGGCTGCGCAGCGATCCCTGGGCCGCCGGCAACGGCTGAGCCCGGCGGCGGAACGCGGCTTCCGGTGACGGGAAGGGATCAGGGTGGACGACAATACAGAAGAGCGGCCCGTGTCTGGACACGGGCCGCTCTTCTGCGTTGCGGCGGCGGCAAGTGCGCTGCCGTGGTCCGGACGTCGCTCCCGGGGGAGAGGCGGCGCCCGGTTCGATCAGCAGGCCTTGGCTTCGCTCGCGCAGTAGGCCACCATCGACTGAACACCGCAGAGGATGTTGCCGTCGCAGGTAAATCCGCAGGTGGCGCCGCAGGTGCGGTTGCAGGTGCCGGCGCAGGTGTAGTCAAGAATGGTGTCGCGAACTCCGGCCACCGGTTCATCCGCGATCGTTTCTGCGGTGCCCGACTCGGCACCCGTCGTAAACGACTGCACCATCAGGTTGTTCGGATCCAGACTATAGCGGGCCATGTGCGTGCTCCTTGGGGAATATTGACGGGAAGAGATACGAACGTCGCGGAAGATAGAATCCATCCTGCATTCTGACAAGAGCGTCGGATAAGGATTGTAAAAACGTCCGCCAGACCGCCTCCCCGCCCCGCTTCTCCGGCGTGATCGCGAGCCGCGCGATGCCCCTCCACACACTCCCGACGGCGCCGGCCCTGAGCGCCGGCACCGGCGACCGGCTACCCGCGGCGCGACGGTCCGCGCGGACGCGGATGCATCACCGGCGCCCTCCCCTGCGCTCTCTCCGAGCCCTTCCGCCCGCGCACCTGGCGAGGTCGTGATTCGCGGCCGTTACGCCGGCGCGCTGATCCAGCCGTCGAATGTGAGCCCATCCCGCGGCGGGAAACACCCGGGTACGTGTCCGACAAAGGTTCCTGGAGCATCACGCGGGATGGCGGCGAACCGCCGGCCGGCGCGGTGCACGGGCGCGGCGGTTCTCGCGTCCGCGGCCATTCATCCCCAATCCAGGGTTCCCGCTTTGAATCCGTCATCCGACACCCCGAACGCAACTGAAGGGAGCGACACCCGGCGCATGAGGTGGCCCTTCAACATTTCATCGTTCTCCTCCGTGTCGTCGGCCACCGCGCCGCAGAATGGAGCCGCGGAGAAGGCCGCCGCGGACATGGCGCCGGATGCCATCCTCACCGATGTCACCATCACCGATGCGGACACCGCCGAGGCACGCCCGGGCGACCACACCGGCGGCGTGCACTCCATCACCAAGGCGACGGACTTCTGGTTCGACGTGGAGATCGCGCGCATCGAGCGCAAGGCGGTGGAAGAGGCGGAGCAGTGGGCCGCCGCCGGGCTGCCGCGGCACGATCTGCGGATGGATGAACCGATCCCGGTGGAAAGCACGTTGGCCACGCTGTGCACCGAGCTGTACCGCCGCTGGATCGAGCGGGTAAAGACGCGCGTTCAGGACGCCATCGAAGACTCGGGGCAGCATGCCGCGCGCGCCGTGGCCCAGCTTCGATTTCACCTGGGATCGCTGAGCATCGCGGGGCAGAACATCACCCGCGCGGAGGCGGAACTGCGCGAGGTGCACGCGGAAAGCGGCGAGCGCGAGGTCCGCTTCGGCTACGCTCCCATGATCTCCGGTGTCGGCTTCGGGCTGCTGATCGGCTTCGTGACGCTGGTGGACTGGATCGCCAACGTCCCCATCTTTACCGAACTGCTGCCGCAGGAGGCGGGCGCCACGGAGCTGTGGAGCACGCTGATGAGCCAGGCGGAGCGCCTGGGACTGTGGGCCGGACTGTACCGGCTGTACGCGAGAATTCTGTTTTCGCCGGAAGTCACGCTGCTGGCGCTGGGCGTGATCGTGTTTCTGATGTTCCTGTGCCATGCGCTAGGCGGCGCGCTGCGGGCGTACCTGTCGCTGCGCGGTGAAGACCGGCCGAGGGCGATTCCCGTCGTGGCTGCGTTCCGGCGGCAGCGGCTGCCCATCGCCATCGCCAGCGGCGCGGGGATCGTGCTGGTGCTGGCGGCGCTGGCGGTGTCGCGCGGCCAGATTCAGAACGCCACCGAGCGGCGGTACGCGACGGCGGCCGCCGCGCGCGACACGGCCGCCGCCCAGCTCGCCGCGGCCAGGCAGCGCAGGGACGCGGACGCCATCCTGGCGCTGGACCCGGTGCTGCAGGCGCGGCAGACGGAGGCGCGGGAGCTGGAGGGACGCGCCCAGTACGCCCGCGGCATCGCCGACATGAACCTGCCCGTATTCTTCCTCAACCTGGTGCTGGTGCTGGCGGCAACTGTAGCGTCGTACCTGCACGCCCGGGCGGCGGAGACCAACGTGCTGGGCCCCGATCCGCGCGTCGCCGAACTGAACGCGCGCCTCACGTCGCTGCGGAATGAGGAAGCCGATCACCGCCGCGCGCTTCACGAGGTGGACGTGGAGGTGCAGGGACACGTGTCGCGCCTCAACTACCTGCTGCGTTCCGATCCGCTGGAGGGGTGGGAGGGAAAGACGGAGCGGCTGCGGCGCGTGATCCCGCTGTTCCGGGCGGAAAACGCACGGCGGCGCGGGCTGGACCCGGCCAGCATCGTGTCGTTCCAGGGCCCGTTCACGCTGGAGCTGCCCGAGATCGAGCGCAGCCACTTCTTTACCGTGCCGCCGGATCTCAAGGACGTGCTGAAGGAGTTCCACGAACTGCGCCCGCTGGCCGCGCGCGCGGAACGCGGCGGCGAACACACCTCCACCGGAGCGCTGGCGTGATGCGATTTCGATCCTTGGGGCTGGTCGTCCTCGTCGCAGTTGTGACCGGTTGCGGTTGCAGGGGTGACTGCCCGCGCGTCGCCCGCAGTCCGAAGCAGACGATTGTCGCCGTCGACCTTTCCGGCAGCCAGACCCCGGAGACGCTGCGCGACAGCCGCGCCTTTGTCGAAAAGACGATCGACAGTCTCTCGTACGGTGATCACTTCGTACTGATGGAGATGAACCGCACGGGTGTGGGGGGAGCACTGAAGCGCTACCTGAACACCATCCCGGACCTCGCGGACTCCACCTTCATCACCACGAAGGACCGGGACAACCTGAAGGGGACCAAAGGCGCATTCCGAACGATTGCCTCGATTGTGTTCGACACCACCGGGGTCGGCCGGATTCCGCATACGGACATCCTGGCCACGCTGTTCACCGCCAGCCAGTACGTTCACGGCGCCGACAATCGCCCGGCCACGATCATCCTGCTTTCGGACATGCTGCAGTCCGCGAACGGGATCGAGATGGAGGGGCTCAGGAGCATGCCGCCGCCGGGGTGGATTGGCCAGCAGCGAAAGCTCGGCACCATCCCCGACCTGACCGGCGTCTGCATCGTGGTGGTCGGCGCGGATGCGAGCACGCCGGCCGGCGTCACCATCCGGGAGTTCTGGAGCGAGTACATCAAGGCCACCGGCGCGACGCTCGGCCCCTACGTGCTCCTCGCCCCCTCGCCGGCCGAACTCACCTGCGGCTGACAACGATCACGACGGCCAGGCCTGCGCGCGGCGGCGGGAGCCGGACTGTCAATCATCAGGTGAAAAGGGACATCGGGGGATGCGGAGAGCACCCGTTGCCCGTAGTGTCTGGGGCGGATCACCCTCTTCCCCCGACCGCGTGCGCAGATGGATGACGACGATCTGACCAGCTTTCCCGTCGTGCGCGGCGCGGACGACCCGCGGTACCTGGCAAAGTTCGCCCGGACAGCGGGCGGTCTCACGCGGCGTCTGGCGGGTGAGGCGGAGCGCGCGGCGCAGGCGGGACGCGGCGCCGTCCGCGACGCCGGAACCCGTGCACAGCGGCTCTGGGTTCCCGAAGATCCCGACGAGATCCTCGCGTCGCCCACGTTTCTGCCGTATGCGGAGTCCGGCCCCGCGACGGAAATGCTCGCCATCGCGTGGCAGACGGATGCGCTGCTCGGGATCTCCGCGTTGGGCGTGAATGTGTGCGAGCGGGAGATCATCACCGCCACGCGCGCCATCTTTCACGACGGGCCCGGGCACCAGGCGGTCAGCCGCCGTCTGTTCGGCGCGGACTACGATGCCATCCACCGCTGGATGGACACGGTTCCCGGCACCGGCATCCGGGGCGGCGGGATTGTCCATCGCCTGCAGCACGGGCACGACCTTTCCGCCGTGCAGCAGTTGTACGATCAGCACGGAATCACGGGCGTGCTGGTGTGGATGCAGCATGCCGGGCAGGATCTCGCCACGCCTACCGGGCTTCCCATTCCCGTGGGCGGGCCCACACTGGCGGGCTGGCTCGTGGACTCCGGCCATGCCACGCCCGGCAAGGCCGCACTGATGCTGTCGTTCAATGCGGCGGAGCTGGCGGCCAGCGTGCTGGGCGGGGCGTTCGCGCTGCGCCTGGCCACACTCGCGGCGCAGATGCGGCGCCGCTGGCAGGTGACGCGCCGGTGCGCCGCCGCTCGCGATGCGTGGGCGCGCGGCGACCTGGACGCCGTGGTGGCCAACTACGCGGAAGCCCGCTCCCTTTCTGATGATGACCCCACCATCCTGATCGCGCTGGGCTGGGCGTGGGCGCAGATGGAGAGGCCGCGGGCGGAGTCGTTCCTGGCGTTCCGCGATGCGGCGGCCGGACTCGCGCGGGAGGACCGGGCGGTGGAGGCCAGGGGCGCCACGCTCAGTCTGCGCGGACTTGCATACGTGATGGCCCTCACCCAATCCGTACAGGTGCTGGAGGGCACGGAATCGCGCGGTGCCTGGCGCGGCGAGTTGGACCGCATGCTGCGCGGCGCGGTCACCGCCTTTGAGCGGATGGCCATTGCCCAGGCGGACGGCCCCGCGGTGCGCGTGGGAGAACGGGAGATGGCGCTGTACCGGACGCGTCCGCTCTCGGCCGCGGCCAACTACTACATGGCCGCCCGGCTGGCGCTCTCCGCGCCGTTTCTCCCCACCGCGTCGGAAGCTCCGCGACTCACCGCCCGCGCGCTGCAGATGCTGGTGCGAGCAGGCGAGGTCCATGCACGATCCGAGGCGATCGCCGCCACGCACCACCGCTGGTCCATCGAACTGGGCGGCGGCGGAATGGGCATCTCCGAAGGCGCCCTCTGAAGGATGGAGAGCGACCCGCGAGACATCGCGGGCCGCTCTCGAGTTCGCCATCAACGGAACCGTGACTCAGGCGACCGGCGCGGCCCTCACGATCGCCGTCACGTGGGACGACCGTACATCAAGTTCCAGCGGCGGGTTTCCGTTTTCCGCCAGCGCGCGGCGGGCGATCGCGAGGCCGAATCCGAAGCGCTGAACGTAGCCCAGAACGCGCATGGCCTCGGCCAGGTTGGGATTGCGATAATCCGCCACGCCCGGCTCGCCGAAGTTCTCGATGCTCACGATCCCGAATGGTCCGCCCGGGTTGCTGTTTTCGATCCGGTCATCGTACCAGTAGACGCGCACGGGAGCGTTCGTCGCCTCGTACGTGCGGTGCATCACGGCATTGCGAACCAGCTGCTGCAGCGCGGCGACCGGATACAGCGACCGCCGCTCCTCCCGGGGGCCGGAGGTGATGTCGATGGCCGTGCGGTTGTGCGATTCCAGCTTGTCGTCGATGCGCCGCATCAGTTCCGGAAGCGGTCCCTCCGCGGCGAGCTCGTCCGTGATCGCGTCGCCCAGTGCGGTTCCCTGTATCCTCAGGAACTGGATGTAAGCGCCGGGCAGAAAGTCACGCGTCCGCTTGCCGATGGTGAGCACGCCGAGCACGGTGGGCACCGCGGTTTCCACGCCGTCGATCATCTTGGTGACGGCCAGCCGCTGCTCCAGCGTGCGCTCGTTCGCCTCCAGAATGTCGGGCGCGAACGCGGCGGGCAGGTAGTCATGCTCGAAGCGCACGCGGTCGAGGTCGGCGAGCGTAGCCGCGCGGAGTGCACTCCGGTCGAAGGACGGGCTGTTTGCGCGGATCCTGCGCGTCTCGGCGGCGTTGGACAGGGGTGAAAGCGTCATATGCGACATGCGGGTGCACCGGATCGGCACAGAGCAGCGATGGCGATCTTCGCGCAGGCTGCGTGTTGCAGGCGCGAGGCTCTACCATCCTGGTCCAGTAGCATCCAACGGGTGAACGCAGTAACTTCGCTCAACGATTGTCGCATCCAGAGCTTGCGCAGGGGATCAGGGGATGTTCGCTCGTGCTGATTGCTCCTGGTCAGCTCGCGGCTCCACCTCGCCCGAACTTTCGACGCGGATCGGGTCGGCTACGCGTCCAGATACTCCGTGATCGCGTCCTGAATGTTCAGCAACGCCTCTTCCTCCGTGGCACCCTGTGACCAGCAGCCCGGAAGTCCGGGACAATGGACACTGTAGCCTTCTTCCGAGTGCTGCAGAACGACCTTGTATCTCATGGCTCGCCGGGTCGAAGTGATCTGACCCCGAACTATGTCCTGCTCTGACGGAGAGCACAAGGCGCTCCCGCACATGCAGCCTTTGAGCTAAGTTTCCCGCCCTCCCCCCCTCTGGATGTACTGATGACCGACCTTCTGCTGTACGCCATATTCGGGCTTCTTCTCGTCTGCACGGTGCTGCTCGGCCTGCTGCTGCGGCGCGGGGACGGCGGGGGCGGCGTTTCGCTGCTCGCGGGGCGGCTGGATGCCGTGGACAAAGGGCAGGAACGTACGGAACGCGCCATCCGCGATGAACTGGCGCGCTCGCGCGAAGAGTCGGGCGGCGAGGCGGCACGTCTGCGCGGCGAGGTGGCCGCGTCCGTCAAGTCGATGAGCGATACGGTGTTCCAGCACCTGGGCACCCTCTCGGCCGATCAGCAGACCCAGATGGCCGGCGTGCTTTCCGCGCTGGGGCAGATGACGGAGGCGCAGCAGGGCGGCGCGGGAAAGCTGCGCGAAGAGGTGGGGGCCACGCTCAAGGGCTTCAACGATTCCGTCGTGCGCACGCTGGGCGAGATCTCCACCGCGCAGAAGCTGCAGATGGACAGCGTCGGCACGCAGATCGGCGGCCTGACAACGTCCAACGGCGAGCAGATGGAACGGCTGCGCGTGTCAGTAGAGGGGCGTCTGGAGCAGATCCGCGCCGACAACACCGCCAAGCTGGAGCAGGTGCGGGCGACGGTGGACGAAAAGCTTCAGGGCGCGCTGGAACAGCGGCTGGCGGAAAGCTTCGGGCAGGTGAGCGACCGGCTGGAGCAGGTGCACAGGGGCCTGGGCGAGATGCAGGCGCTGGCCAGCGGCGTGGGCGACCTCAAGAAGGTGCTTTCCAACGTCAAGGTGCGCGGCAACTGGGGCGAGGTGCAGCTGGGCGGGCTGCTGGAGCAGGTGCTGACGCCGGACCAGTACGTCGCGAACGTGGCGACAAACGAGTTCAGCGGGCAACGTGTGGAGTTCGCCATCCGCCTTCCCGGCCACGAGCACGGTGAGGTGCTGCTCCCCATCGACGCCAAGTTCCCGCAGGAAGACTACCTGCGCCTGGTGGACGCGCAGGAGGCCTCGGACGTGGCGGGAATGGAAGCGGCGCTGCGCGGGCTGGAGGAGCGCATCCGCGGCTCCGCCCGGGACATCTGCACCAAGTACCTGAACCCGCCACGGACCACCGACTTCGCCATCATGTTCCTGCCCACCGAGGGGCTGTACGCCGAAGTGGTGCGCCGGCCGGGGCTTACGGACAGCCTTCAGCGCGACTGGCGCGTCGTGGTCGCCGGCCCCACCACGCTCTGGGCCGTGCTGAACAGCCTGCAGATGGGCTTTCGCACGCTCGCCATCCAGAAGCGCTCCGGCGAGGTGTGGAACGTACTCGCTGCCGTAAAGACGGAGTTCGGCAAGTTCGGCGGCGTGCTGGAAAAGGTGCAGAAGAAGCTGGAGGCGGCCAGCAAGGAGATGGACCAGGCCGGCGTGCGCACGCGCGCCATTCAGCGCAAGCTGCGCGACGTGCAGGAGCTTCCCGCCGCGGAGGCCGGCACCCTGCTCCTGGGCGAAGGCATCGTCATCGCCGACCTCACCGAAGCCGCCGTCGTCGAGACGGACGCCTGATCCCGCTCCTGCGGCCAGGAATCACATCGGTCATCATCCCATGGCACTGTACAGGCGCGAATCAGCCCGGCTGCAGGAGATCCCGGCCACGACCTTCGCGGCGGCCGGGCTGCGCGAACGGAATGACCTGCAGGCGCTGCTGCGGGATCATGTGGACATCATTGCGCCTGACACCCTCGTCATCGCCGAGGAGTTTGGCGACTGGGACACCAGCCAGCGCAGGATTGACCTGCTCGCGATCGACCGGCAGGCCAACCTTGTGGTCATCGAACTGAAGCGCGATGAGACTGGCGCTCACATGGAGCTTCAGGCCCTGCGCTACGCGGCCATGGTGGCGCGCATCACGTTTGACCAGGCATTGTCCGCGTACGAAAAAATGCTCGCGCGGCTTTCCAGGGACGTGGATGCACGCGCCTCGCTCCTGGAGTTTCTGGAATGGGAAAGCGCGGATGAAACCGCGTTCGCGCAGGATGTCCGCATCGTACTCGTGGCGGCGGGCTTCTCACGGGAGATCACCTCGACGGTGATGTGGCTGAACGAGCGTGATCTGGACATCCGCTGCGTTCAACTGCAGCCCCACTGGCACGCGGACGAGCTTCTGCTGGACGTGAAGCAGGTGATTCCGCTCCCGCAGGCACACCAGTATCAGGTGCAGGTGGCCGAAAAAGCGAAGCGGGAGCGCGCCACGCGCTCCGCCACGCGCGACCTTACGCGGTACGATGTTTCCCTCTACGGCGTGACGTACCCGGCACTGCGAAAGCGGCGGGCCATTCTCAGGGCGGTGCAGTCGCTCACCGGGAATGGAGTCCAGATCGATGACATCGCCCAGGCGTTGAAGCACAGCCTGCCGTTCGCCCGGTATCGAGGAAATCTGAGCCGGAATGACCTGCTCGGGTCCATGCTTGGAGACTCTATCGACGGGCTTCCCATGAACCCGAAGTACTTCATGACCGCGGATCAGGATCTGACCCGGGTGGGTGATGAGACGATCGCGGTGAGCAAGCGGTGGGGCCGCAACACGGTTCCGGAGTTGCGCCGCCTTCAGGAGGCGTTCCCTGAGGCACACCTCACTTTTTCCGCCTCCGCCGAACAGGGCCCCGCAGGTGGTGTGTACGACCCGGACGAACTCGACTGACCGAGCTGTGATGACAGGAACGCCGGGCCCGCGAATGCGGGCCCGGCGTTCTCGTTTTCGGCCCGCCGAGGATCAGGAGGCGGGGATGCTGACGTACTTTTCCAGCCGGGCGACCTCGGCCTCGTTCACGTACTTGCCGATCTCGCGGCGAAACTGCTCCATGCCGCGGTACGGCCGGTACTCCTCGAACTCGTGGCGCATCCGCGCGCCCACGCCCGGGATCAACTCGATCTCCTCTGCTGTCGCCTTGTTCAGGTCGATGGGCTTCCAGAGCTGCGCGTACACCTGGTCCTTCTGCTGCTCGGTCAGCCCCGCCAGCTTCTGATCGACTGCGCGCATGTCGGCATACGGACGTCCCTGCACCACCGCGTCCGCCAGCTGCGGCGTCATTCCTGGGATGGCGGCAAGCTGCTCGGCCGTGGCGGTATTGGGATCGATCAGCGCGCCCTGCGCGGCCGCGGGCGCCGGGGCGACGGCCGCAGCCGAGTCCGCCGGCGCGGCGGTCGCCGGGGCCGGCGCGGGCGACGCGGGGACGGCGGCGGCCGTGGTGTCCGCCGCGGGAGCCTGCTCGGCTGCGTCGCCGCCGCCGCACGCCGCGGACGCGAGCGCCGCCACGATGAGCGCGGAAGAAAGGGAGTGCCTCATGATTTCTCCTTGGTGTGTGAAAGCGCCGCCGGATGGCGATACGCCACGGCGAGGCCGATGAGCCCCAGGTGGGCGAGCGATCCCGGCGCCAGCGCGGGCGTGGCGCCGCGGAGGGCTCGCCAGAACAGCGCCAGCCCGGTCAGGCTGGCGTCCATCTCGCGTTCGAATTCCAGGTTTCCGCGCAGGTGCAGCACCACGCCCGCCGCGCCCGCGATCACAAAGGCGAGCATCGCCCACTGAAAGACGCGCAGGGTCGCGCGCCCCGGCCGCAGCAGCACGGCCACGCCGCTCAGCAGCCCCGCCGCGAGCGCCGCGAACGGCACCCACTGCGTCCATTCGTCCACGTGCTCCAGCAGCACCAGTTCCGCCGCCAGTCCGGCGATGCCCATCAGCACCAGGGCCAGCAGAATGCGCCGCAGCGGGCTCCCCGCCCCGCCCTCATCCCCGCTGAACGCGCTCCGCACCGTACGCCCTCGCTCATTCTGGCCAGAAGCGGCCGATCTGCCGCGCGCCGAACGTAGACGTGCGCGGGGCGGTGCGCCAGATTGGCCGTCATCTAATCCACGGAAGTCCGTATCCGACCCGCCGCGCGCTCCCTGGCCGCGCGACGGGTGGGCCGTTGCGCTCCGCCCGAACCTGGCCGATGCTGATCCGCCGAACGTGTTCACCCGGTGCGCATCCATTGAAAGTCCCCGGCACGTGGGCTCCACCTTCTCATCCGTGACAAGGTGCAGCATCACGATTGCCGCCAGCAACCCGCAGACCGATCCATGCCGGATTCACCGAAACGCATTGCCCTTCCCCTTGCCGTCACCGTGCTGGGCGGCTGCCTTCTTCCCGCGCAGTTCGCCATCAACGCGGCGCTCGCGGGCCAGCTTCGCTCCGTAACCCTCACCGGCGCCACCTCGTACCTGGGCGGTGGCGTCTTTCTGCTGCTTCTGCTTTCCGTCGCGCCGGGCCCCAGGGCCGACTGGCGCGCCGCCATGTGCGGGCCCGGATGGGCGTGGCTGGGCGGCGCCGTGGGGAGCGCGTACATCGTTGGCAGCGTGATCCTTACGCGCGCCCTGGGAGCCGGCCTGGCGACCACGCTGGTGATCGCGTCGCAGATCACCGTCGCCATTCTGCTGGACCACACGGGCGCGCTGGGGCTGGTGCAGCGGCGGTTGAACCCGCGGCGCGCGGCCGCCGTGGTGCTGGCCCTGGCCGCGCTCGCCGTGCGGCTGTGGGGGATGCCATGAACTTCCTGCTGATCATCGGGACGATCGGGGCGGGCGTGGGGCTTTCCGCCGGGCTGGCGTTCAACCTGCGGCTGGCCCGCTCGCTGGGAACCCCGCTTTCCGCCTCGCTGGTGAACTTTGTCGTGGGCGCCGCCGTGCTGCTGGGGCTGTGGCTGGTGGGGGTGGACGGTGTGCGCCCCACGCGGATTCCGCCACTGTGGATGCTGTCCGGCGGCCTGTTCGGCGCCACCTACGTCGCGCTGAGCCTGGCCGGCGCCGCGCGGCTGGGGGTGGGCGTCAGCACCGTTGCCGTCACGCTTGGTCAGGTGGTGGGGGCGATGGTCATCACCGGGATGGGATGGTTCGGCCAGGCGCCGCAGCGGCCCACGGGAACGGGACTGCTGAGCGCGGCGCTGCTGCTGGGCGCGGTGGCGATGCTGGCCCGCGACCGCGAGCAGCCCGCGGACGGCGCATCCGCGGACGAGCGGCCTGCGCACGCGCAGGGGACGAAGGCGGCCTGAGAGGACCGTCTCCGTCCCGAAAGGTGAGGCTCTCGCCCGCCCCCGAATTTCCGGGATCGCGCTGCCGTATCCATCATCCCGGACACGCGGCCACGTTGGACCGATAGGGAAGGAGGGGCATGCGAGAGTCGCCGCACCGCGAACACGTAACCGCGATCGTGCTCAGCGAGTTGGAGAACCTGGGGATCACGATCAGGCCCGGCGTTCTGGACATGCCTCTCCTCAGCCTCGCGTTGGACGAGGACCTTACCTTCGACTTCATCCCGGATGTGGAGCGAAGGCTGGGTGTGAGCTCGCCCCCCGAGCCATGGAAGCGGGTGTTCACCGCCTCCCAGGCAATCGAGGTGTGGTGCCGCACCCTGGCAGCGCGCGACGATGCACAGCCCGCGGCGATGCCGGGGGATGCAGCCGTTCCAGCGAGCCCCGCGGCCGCGACGATCAGACCTGAGGGACGTCAGGTGACGGGAAAGAGAAGTGTGTGGGCAAAGGCCAATGCCCCACTCCCGGAACGCGGACCGCTGATTTTCGGGACTGTGGCGTGCCTCGCGACGGGCTTGGCAGGGTTCATCGACCTGTGGCTCGGCGATCCATATCCTATCTGGCAAGCACCGTTTCTGGTTCTCGGGATTCTGATGGGAGCGATTCTCATCCTGGATCCCAGCATCTCCAATGATGCGAACTGACGCCCGCCCCCCTCAGAAACGAAGAACCGGGTCGACGTGAAACCTCGTGAACGCTGGAGTTGCCCTGCGTGCCAGCAGCCGCTGCGGTCCGCGCGGCAGCGGCTCGCGACGGTGTACTCGCCGGCCGCGTGTGGCGGATGCGGTGTGTACCTCGCCGCCAGGCCGGGCTTCGGGTGGCGTCTGCTTTATGGCTTCGCGCATGAGGTGACGTGGATCTCCGGCTTGATCGCGGCGGTTCTGCTGGGTTCCTGGTGGCCGCTGATCGCGGGGTTCGTCATCGGGGCGTTCGGATGGCACTGGCTGCTGCTGTGGCTGACCCCGCTCTCGGTGGTCACGCCCGCCGAGTCGGCACGAGCCCGGCGCGGTTGGTGGCTCACGATCTTCTGGTTCGCCGTAGCCGTCATCCTCGTCGGGCTGATTGCGGGCCCCTGACCGGGGGCGAGCATCATCTTGTGGCGTGGTTGGAACACGCACAGGCGTCGTGAGGACGAAGACGGGCGCGGAGCCGAAGCTCCGCGCCCGTCTTTTTTTCCCGCCCAGCGCCCAGGATCCGCTCACGCCGGATCACCCGTCGTCACGGCGCGGGGTTGGAATTCAGCAGGCGGTTGGGCGAGCCCGTGCCGATGCCGGTGAGCTTGCCGACCCACGCCATGCTCACGACCGAGTTGGCGACGGCCGCGGGCGAGGCGGTCTGGTGCGTCTGCAGGTAGAGCGCGGCGGCGCCGGCCACGTGGGGCGCGGCCATGGAGCTGCCGCTGAGGGTGTTGGTGGCCGTCGTGCTGGTGTGCCATGCGGACGGTATGTTCATCCCCGGCGCAAACAGGTCGACGCAGGTGCCGTAGTTGGAGGTGGACGACCGCGCGTCCGTCGCCGTCGACGTGCCCACCGTAAGCGCGGCGGGAAGGCGCGCGGGGGAGAAGCCGCACGCGTCCGCGTTGGAGTTGCCCGCCACCACCACGTACGTCACGCCCGCCGCGATGGAATTGGCGACGGCGTTGTCCATCGCCTGGTTGGCCGACCCGCCCAGCGGCATGACGGCCACGGCGGGCTTCACGCGATGGGCGGTGATCCAGTCCACGCCCGCGATCACGTTGCTCGCGGAGCCCGCGCCGTTGCAGTCCAGCACGCGTACGGATACCAGCGTGGCGGCTTTGGCGACGCCGTACGTGCTCCCGCCCGCAATCCCCGCCACGTGCGTTCCGTGGCCGTTGCAGTCGGCTCCCGTGCCGCCGAGCGCATCAAATCCCGCCACCGCGCGCCCGCCGAACTGGGCGTGGTCAAAGCGGAGTCCCGTATCGACGACGTAGATGCGCACGCCAGCACCCGTGTACGTGTAGGTGAAGGTGCCGTTCAGGGGCAGGTTGGGCTGGTCGATGCGGTCCAGCCCCCACGGCGCGTTGAGCTGCGTGGCGGCGCTCTGCACCACGCCGTCCTGCTGCACGTACGCCACGGCGGGATTGTGGCGGATCGCCTCCACGGCGGACGCGGGGAGCGTGGCGGCAAAGCCGTTCAGCGAATGACGATACGCGTGTCGGACCGAGCCGCCGTGCGCGTTCACGAGCTTCGCGGCGATCCCCGGCGCGTCCGCCGCGCCGTCCCGGAACACCACGATGTACTGGTCGCGAATCCCCTGCCCCGGCGCGGCCGCCAGCAGCGGCGCGATCCCGGCGGCAACGGGCCGCGCGGACGACGCCGTGGGGGTATCCACGCACCCCGCGACGGCACCCGACAGCACCGCGGTAATCATCGCCGCCTGCAAGAACCGGTTTCGCATCATTCCTCCTCAATCATGGTTGGATGACGTCCGGGCGGAATGCCCGGACGCCTCGTTTCCATGATGATACTTATCGTCTGAAAATACAAGTAACCTGATTCGCGATCGCTGATCCGTGTTCCGGCCCTGCGCGGCCCACGATCGCTGCACATCCTGAGATCGGCGGGTTGGCGCTCCAGATTCGGGGTGGATGAGGCGCGTAGACGAAGCGGGCGCGAAGCCTTAGCTCCGCGCCCCTCCGGTTCTTCATCCTTAGGCGCCGATGCGCGTTACGGCTCGATGAGGTTGCACTGGACAATGACGCTGCGGCTCACCGACGTCCAACTGCTGTCGTACAGCGTGGAGCTGACGCGGACGGAGGTCTTGTCGCCGCACACCACGTCGGCGGTCGCGGTGCCGTTCGCGTCGGACGTTTCGTAGCTGGCGCCCGACCAGGTGAAGGTGTATCCGGTGCCCGTGCCGCCCGAGGCGGTCGCCGTGCACCCGCTCACCTTGCTGCACGCGAGCCCCAGGGCCAGCGGCGTGCCCGCATCGGGCTGGCCGGCGTGCGCGTCCCGCGCGCCCGACGCGCTGCCCGCGAGCGCCGTCACCACCATTGCCGCCAGCAAGAAGCTGTTCTTCATCCCGTCCTCCTGACCTCTGATGAACCTGCCCGGGCGGAATGCCAGGGCTTAGATGTACATTACACTAAATGTCCGGAAATGCAAATAGCACAGCAGCGGGCATTCCTCCCGCTCCGGCACCCGGAATCTGCAGAGCTTCACGAGCCGGTGCCTGAACGAAGCGATGGATAACGCGCATCGGCGATCAGCAGAGCGATCCGCACCCTCGAAAAACGATTGTTCTTGGATTCGCCGGTGACCTCCAGCATCTTTCCGACTTGGGTTGACGTGGGCCGGCTCAGATGGCTCCATCGGCGACTCATCCTGCTCGCGCCTGACATGCTCACCACCGCTGGACTGGTCGCTCGATGACGGAGAAGGAAAGCGTACGGCATCGGCTCAACCAGCCCCTTTCCGAGCATGGATCGATCGTATTCGGGATGGTCGCGTGCTTCGCGGCCGCATTCGCGGGGTTGATCGATGTACTGCTCGGCGATCCGTATCCGCATTGGCAGGCTGCGTTTCTGGTCCCCGCCGCGGCATTCGGGATCGTTCTAATTCGTCTGAGGCCGCGCCGCCCTGACCTGGCAGACCTGAATTCCGAGAACCGCTGACATGGTCTCCAGCCAAGGCGGGCTGTGCCCAAACTGCCGCCAGCCACTGAGATCTGCTCTGCAGCGGTTCTCGACGGTGCGCTCGCCGACGGCGTGCCGGGAATGCGGTGCCTGGCTGGCCGCCAAGCCGAGTGGTACGCGGCACTTCCTCTGCGCCCTCGTGCAGGAGGGAACTGCGATCGCGGGAATCGTCGCGGCGTTCGCGCTCGCCTCGTGGTGGCCGCTGGTCGTCGCGGTGCCGATGGCCACGCTGGGGTGGTACGGATTGCTGCTGTGGAGCAGCCCCTTGGCCGTCGTGCAGCCCGCGCGGGCCGTTGCGGCGCGGCGCAACCACCTCCTCATCGTTGCCGGCTTCATCGTCCTCGTGATCGTGGCCGGACTGGCCTCGAAAGGATAGCCCGGCCCGCGGACAGCCGGGTTGCACAGGCCAACGGGCGCGGAGCCGATGCTTCGCGCCCGTTCCGTATCCCCGCCTCACGACCTCGGCTGACCAGCGCGCGGCCGGACCTCCCGCTGTCCCCGCAACCTCCGCGTGAAATGCCGTGGCGTTTCCCATCTACCTCACCCGCCTCCATGCCGTCGGCCATCCTCGTTGCCTTGAGGAACGCTTGGACGGTACATCGCACTGGGGGTTCGCTGAAGATACGATCAGCCGACGTGGCGCTTCTCCGGGCTGAGAGATTTCTCTTGGAAATCGCTGCGAGCGAGCGCACTGTTCCGATTCCAGAGTTCGTCGCCTACTGTGAGAGAGCAGGAGGAGCGCTCCTCGAAGTCACACAACCGGCGGCAATTCCCCCTTTCGCCCCGGTCGCGATCTCCCGCAGGACGTGTGGAACCCTTCTGCCCCACCGCTGCATGGCATCCCTGCTGCTTCGCTGCATCCGGTTCGCAGCCCTGCCGGCCACGGCACTCCTCTTCGCCATCTTTCCAAACACCGCCGCGACCCAGGGGAACGGGAACGGACACGGAAATGGCGGCATCTCCACGCAGGTGGTGGAACCCGGCTCCGAGACTCCGCCGTACATCTGGTTCGAGCCGGCGGGCCGCACGTTCTACGGTGCGACGCAATCCATCACGATCCACTACTGCGACGCGGAACAGATCACCTCCGGATCGAGCCGCATCTGGCTGAACGGGACGCTCGTCACACATACCATTTCCACGGGAGCGGCCGGCGTCTGCAACGTTCACCGGGTTGCGACGGTTTCGCTGACGTTTGCGGCCGGAAGCAACAAGGTAAAGGCGCGTGCCTGTGAAACGTCACAGACGGCGACCTGCAGCAACGACAGCACCTATTACGTCTTCACCACTCCGGATCCGGTGAAGCCGACCGTCCAGGTGACTCCCGCGGGAGGCTCCTTTACCCAAGCGTCGGCCGCCGTGCAGATTGGCTGGTGCGACGACTACAAGTTGAACATGGTGACGCGCGAGGTGTGGCTGAACAATGCGCCGCTCGTCACCACTGACGCACCGGGCACCAGCACCAGCGGCTGCTACTCGTCCCGCGTATCCTCCCTCGCGCTGCCGCTGCAGCCGGGACCGAACGAGTTCAAGGCCGTGGTGCGCGACTCGGCAGGAAACCTGTCCGACACCCTCCGCGCCACCTTCACCCACAGGCCTCGCCTGACCCTGGTGTCGCCGGACGGGGTGCGAAGACCCGCGCTGTGCGAGGCGTCGTGCTTTGACGCGACGCTGGCGTATGCAACGCCCGCCTACATCAGCCTGGATCAGGGAAGGTCCGCCGCACTGCTGTACTCGAGCGCCCGCGCGCAGCCCCGCGGGTTCGTTCAGCTGGATCTCACCAACGACGCAGGCGCGGTACCCGCCTCCGTGGGGCTGCGCCTGGTCCGCTCCAACGGAGCCGCCGAACCCCTGCTGGGAGGCACCGAAACCATCGTGCACTACGCCAGCGCGGCGGGAACGCAGCGTCTGTCCGCCTGGTTCGACGCATCCGGCTTGGCGACGGGAACGTACCGCTACCGCGCCGAAGTGACGCGATCGTACGGCGGGACCCTGCAGACGGACACCCTCGGCGTGCGGCTCGTCGTTATCAACCAGACCGGCAGCGTGTACGGCGCCGGCTGGAGCCTTGCCGGACAGCAGAGAATCATCCTTCCCACGGGAGGGATGGACCTGTCCGGGGTCACACTCGTGGACGGCGGTGGAAACGGCGCTTTCTTCCGCGCCCCGGCGACGTGCTCCCTGAGCGGCCCCTGCACCTATCTCTCGCCAGCGAGTGAGTTCACCACGCTGGCGCGGACCAGTTCCGGATACGCGCGGTCAGGGCTGGAAGGTGATTCGGCATTGTTCGACGCCACGGGCAAACTGCTTCGGGTGGTGGACGCCTCCGGAAACGCCACGATCATCAACTACCATGGCGGCCCCTGCGCGACCTGCATTACGGGTGAGGTCGCGTCGATGCAGGATCCCACGGGCAACCTGTACGCCCTCACCTATCAGCCGGCGAGTGGCCTGTTCTCGGCCTTTGTCTTCAACGGCGGCTCGGTTCCGACCGCGACGACCGTCTACTCCGGCACAGACCTGGTGGCGGTGCAGGACCCGGACGGCGTGTATTCAATTTCCAGCGCAACATACTCCAACCATCGGCTGACGGGGTACACCGACCGCGCCGGAAACCGCACAGACCTCGCGTACGACCCGTGGGGCAAGCTCTCGCACGTGATCGGGCCCGTGTACCGGGCGCAGGGCAGCACGTCGTACCGCGATACCGTCTTGCTGCGCTCCCGCGAATTCGCGGTGCTCCCCGCGCCGGGGATGGGCACCGTATCCGCCCCTGGAACGGCGGTTCAGCCGCAAACGGCATGGATGTGGGCCGCGGGCGTGCGCGGCGACACCACGCGCTTCCGGGTGGATGGATGGGGGGCGGCCGTGGAGGTACGCGATTCCCGCGGGTACACGTCGTTCGCTCGCCGCAACGCCGATGCCTTGGTCACATGGGCGCAGGACGCGTCGGGGAACACCGACAGCACGGCGTGGAGCGGCCCGCGGATGATGAGCCGCGTGCTCAATGGCAGCCTCGCCCGCTCCACGTACATGGAGTACAACGGCCCCGGGCAGCGGGTGAGCCGGGTGTATGGCGCCACGCCGGAAACGCGCCTCTTCTACACCCCCGCGGGCGGGCGCGTGCTGCTGGACAGCGTAAGGACGGCGGGCTCCGGCACCACCCGCTACACCTACGACGCGCGCGGGCGGGTGCTGACCCAGGTCGATTCCGCCGGGCACACCACGGTGGCCGCGTACGAAGCCAGCGGGTGGCAGAACACACGGGCAGTTACCGCGGCCGGCGGACGGGTAACGCAGACCACCGCGTGGGACGCCTGGGGCAGGAGCACGCAGACGGTTACGCCCGATGGCAAGCTGACCACCACCGTGTACGACGCGGTCGGGCGGCCGACCACCATGACGGCGCCCGACGCGGGCATCACCCGGTACCACTACGGCGCGGTGTTCGTGGATTCGGTGACGGACGCCCGTGGACAGGTGTTCCGGTGGACGCGCAACCAGCTGGGCTGGGTGGAGCGCGAGGCACGGCCGGCCGATGTGCCGGGCCAGCACCGGGAGGCCGTCTACGACCGGTACGGCCGCGTCGCCGTCACCACGGACCGCCGCGGCGTGGCGACCAGCATCACGTACGACGCGCTGGACCGCCCCACGCTCATTACCACGAGCCACGCGACGGTTCCCAATCGCGTCCGCTCGTTCGTGTACAGCCCGGAAGTGCCGGGCAACCCGGCAGCCCCGCGGTGGGTTTCGGTCAGCAACGGTACGCTCTTTCTGACAGAGAGTACCGACACGCTGCACTATGACGGCGAGGGCCGCCTTTCCCGCACCGTGACGCTTCGCCCGCTGGGCGCCGGAGGAGTAACGGCGTACGAGGTGGCGCACACGTACGCCGCGCAGGGAACGCCCGACACCCTCAAGTATCGCGTAAATGGCGGCGCGTGGCGGTCCATGCGCACACAGGCCTCATCCACCACCCTGCAGCTCAGTTCCCTGCGGGACTTCAGCGGGGGCGTCACCTACCTCAACTACAACGGCGAGGGCGGTCTCGCGTCCATCTACCTTCCCAACGGGGTGTCGTCCACCTACAACTACACGTCCACGCACCAGCTGAGCCGGGTGACGTATTCGGCTCCTGGGCTCAACTCGGTGGCGGGAACGGGATACAGGTACGACACGGGCAACCGCATCTCATCCCGCACCAACGCGGCGCAGAACCGCACCCGCGACTACCTGTACGATCCCAACGGACGCCTGCAGCAGGTGACGGACCGGCAGCGCGCCACCAGCCACACCGGCTGCACGCTGCAGGAAAGCACGGGGTGGGACTGCCCCGAAGACCAGCAGTGGACCCTGCTGGCGCAGCGCGTGTTCAGCTACGACAAGGTGGGCAACCCCACGGATTCGGGGGCGCAGACGCTGAACGGGAACCGCCTGGCCAGCTACCGGGGATGGACGGCGCAGTACGACGGCGAGGGCAATCTCACCTCGCGCGGCAACGGAACGCAGACATACGCCTACACGTGGGACGGCTTTGGACAACTCGCCGAGGTGCGGCTGAACGGAGTTCTGACCGCCACCTACGGCTACGACGGGCTGGGTCACCGAGTTGCCAAGCGGCGTCCCGGGTCGTGCTGCGACGAGCACTACCTGTACGACGGCGACGACGTCCTGCTGGATCTGGTGCCGCTGGACGGGTCGGTGGCGGCGGAGTACACCTACTATCCGGGCACCGACCAGGTGCACAGCATTCTCAGGAACGGCGTGCGCCACTACTACGCGGCTGACCGCCAGGGGAGCGTGCTGGCCATGATCGACGCCGCGGGTAACGTGGTGAACCAGTACAGGTACGATCCGTTCGGCGGGGCGGAATACGTCAGCGAAGGCATGGCCAACCGGCTGCGCTGGATCGGGCGCGAGTGGGACGCCGACGCCGGCCTGTACTACGTCCGTGCGCGCTGGTACGAGCCAACCCTGCAGCGTTTCATCAGCGAGGATCCGATCGGGCTGGAGGGCGGCATCAACATGTACGCCTACGCCGGCAATGACCCGGTGAACAGCAGCGATCACAGCGGGCTCTTCCAGACCTGCGACCTCCAGATCGACTTCTTCAGCCAGCGGTGGAGTTCGTGGTGCCTGGACGGCGGAACTTCGTCGTACTACATGACGACGAACGGCGGCCGGTTCGATTCCTGGAGTGGAGGCCCTCTGCGTGGCAACGGATGCCCCACGTTCATCTCGTGCGACAGCTCGCTGGGCCTGGGTTACGACGACTGGGCATCAACCGGCTCATGTCGAGCAGGCATCATCAAGTGCCAACTGCGCCCAGCAACCTCAGATGAGCGCGCCTTCGCGCTGTCGAGCCTGGAAGGGCTGCGAAACACGAGCTTCTGTCGTCGTGTAGCCGCATCCGGCCGCGCTATGATCGGGCCCCAGCTCGGGATGTTCGAAAACCCTGTTCCCTTACTGGGGGACTCAATCGTCTGGGGTAACGCGCCCACGCACGCGGTGCTAGGTGGTGTCGTGATGTACCTGTATGCGGGTCCGGGACCCACGATGGAGGAACGGCGCCTGACGGTAGTTCACGAGGCGGTTCACGGGCTTCCCAATCCGAGCAGCCGGCTGGGCGAAAGGTATGGTGATTTCGCGATCACGGAAATCGGGCGTTCAGTCGATGATAGCGCCCTTTACTGTCAGGGTAAATGAAAACGCACCTATTCACGAGCACACTGCGTGCTGTCTTTCGGCATTTGGCTACGCCGACTCCTGCGATCTGCGCCATCCTCCTGCCGATGTTATCCGGCTGCATGGGCGCTCGAGCACTGGAGAGGCTGGCGCCAGGTGACATTCGTACAACACCTATCCGGCTGTGCGCCTTCGCTGATGACCATGTACAGTTGATTGAGGCTCAAATTGACTCCGCGGCGGGCGACACGCTGGTGCGCGGTCGAAAATGGCGGCAACTCTACCGGACGGGCTCACCTCCCTACTCAGCACACGTACAAACCTTCGATACACGAAGGGCAGTGTATCTTGGCGAACACACGTATGTGGCAAATGATCCACAGACCACAGTCGCACCCGAGAACATCCACTTCCTCGTCAAGTACACGGAAATGGAAGGTGCCCCAATTTTCAGAGAGGTGACCGACAGGGTCGTGCCACCTGCGCACCTCTTCGTCTTGGTGAATCCAGGCTGCGTTGTTCAATCGTTTGAGCGCATTCAACTCCACCCCGTGCGATAACAGCCACTGTACTCTGGAAGGTTCTGCCGCTCACAGAACCTCACTCTCAACTCCGACCGGCACGCCCACAGGAGCGCGCGTTTGCACTGTCGAGCCTTCGGAATACCACTTTCCGTGGTTCGTGTGGCTATATCGGGCCGTGACATGATTCAGCGCCAACTCGGTGCGTTCAACAATCGTGTCTACGTCGCACAGGACAATTCACGGCTGGTCGATCCGAGTAGATCACACGGGGGGGGGGGATCCAGTGACTACTCGACCACGGAAATCGGGCGCAGTCTCGACGAGAGCGCATCCTACTGCCGAGGACGATGAAAGCAGATCAATGCATCCCCCGCCACGATGCTGCCTGCCGGCGTCTGTCTTGGGGAACAGTCAAGGCTTGGGTTGTAGTTCTTCCGGTGCTCGCAGCTTGTTTCTCCCCAGGCGGCGGCGAACGACAGGCGAACAGCAGACTCCAGAGAACACCCATACGGCTGTGCGTTGTAGCTGACCACGGCCTGCGGGAAGTCGAAGCGCGGATTGACGCCGCGACGGGCGACACACTGATCAGCGGCCGCAGATACACAGACGTTTACCGGACGGGATCGCCGCCCTATTCAGAACAGGTGCGGACCTTCGATGCAAATCGGGCTGTCCGCTTTGAGGGGCAGAGCTTCGCGGCGAACTACCCGGAACAAACCATGTCACACAAGGCTGTCAGAGACCTGAAACAGCATGGAGAACTGGACGGCGTTCCAATCTTCGCGGATCGCAGAGACGCAGGAATTCCCCCCCGCATCTTTGTTCCGGTCCGACCTGGTTGCGTTTTCCAATCGTTCGATCGCATTCAGGGCCATTCGGTGCAGTGAAACGATTGGCCTGAGTCCTCCGGGCTGAATAGGCCCCTTGGAGTTTACGATCGTTGGTCCGGCGCAATCCGGTTGCGTATTCCAGTCGATCGACCGAGTCCCGGGCTACCCGTTCGATGAGACATGCCGCGCTGTCCCACACCCAGCATGGGAGCAGCTGAGTTCTTACGAGGCGAAACGGGCGCGGAGCCGATGCTCCGCGCCCGTTTCGCATCCCCGGCGCACGATCTCGGCTGACCATCACGCGGCCGGATCTCCCGCTGTCCCCGCGACCTCCGCGTGACCTCCGCGCCCCCCGCGTGAAACGGTGGTGAACCCGGCCCCCGCCCGACACCTGGCCAGAACAAGAATGAGGGCGCGAAGCCGAAGCTCCGCGCCCTCATTCTCAAAACACTGCCGAAAAGCGTTGAAGCTTACGCCTCGTCGCCCGCCGGAGCGGTCTCTTCCGCGGGCTCGTCACCGGCGGGAGCCTCATCGGCATCCTGCGCGGCGGCGACGGGAAGGGTGGGCTGTCCGCCCTCGAACTTGGGCACGCGGATCGTCTCCAGCACGATGCGGTGGTTGGCCGCGTCGACTTCGGTGATCCGCATTTCCAGCTCGTCGCCCTCGGCGAACAGGTCCGCCGGGTTCTGCAGGCCGGTCACGCCGATCTGCGAAACGGGCACGAAGCCCTCGACGTCGTTGCCCAGGTCCACCGCCACGCCCTTGTCCTGCAGGCGGGTGATGGGACCGGTGATCTCCTGGCCCGGGTGGTACTGCGTGGCGATGTCGCCCCACGGGTCGTCCTGGGTCTGCTTCAGGCCCAGCGAGATGCGCTTGTTGTCGGCGTCCACGCCCAGGATCACCACCTCGACGTCGTCACCCTTCTTGACGACCTCGGAGGGGTGCTGGATGCGCTTGGTCCAGCTCATGTCGGAGATGTGCACCAGGCCGTCGATGCCCGGCTCGATCTCCACGAACGCGCCGAAGCTCGTCAGGTTCCGCACCTTGCCGCTGAGGCGCGTACCCACCGGGTACTTGGCCGGCAGCGCGTGCCACGGATCCTCTTCGATCTGCTTCATGCCCAGCGAGATCTTTTCGCCTTCCGGATCCACCTTCAGGATCACGGCCTCGATCTCATCGCCCAGCGACACGATCTTGGACGGGTGCCGGACGTTGCGCGTCCAGCTCATCTCGCTGATGTGAACCAGGCCCTCGACGCCCTTCTCCAGCTCCACGAAGGCGCCGTAGTTGGTGATCGAGACCACCCGGCCGCGGACGCGCGCGCCCACCGGGTACTTCTTCTCGACGTCCTTCCAAGGGTAGTCCTGCAGCTGCTTCAGGCCCAGCGACAGGCGCTCGCGCTCCCAGTCGATGTCCAGGATCTTGACTTCCAGCTCGTCGGCGATCCCCACCACCTCGGACGGGTGGCCCACGCGGCCCCACGACATGTCGGTGATGTGCAGCAGGCCGTCCATGCCGCCCAGGTCGATGAACGCACCGAAGTCGGTGATGTTCTTGACGATGCCCTTGCGCACCTGCCCGACCTCGAGCTCCTTCTTGAGCTTCTCGCGCTTGATCTCGCGGTCGGCCTCAAGCAGCACGCGGCGCGACACGACGATGTTGCGGCGGCGCTTGTTGAGCTTGATGATCTTGAACTCGTAGTTCTCGCCGATCAGGTCCTCGATGTTCGGAACCCGGCGCAGCGCGATCTGCGAACCCGGCAGGAAGGCGTCGACGCCCATCAGGTCCACCGTGACGCCGCCCTTGATCTTGCGGGTCAGAATGCCCTGCACGGCGGTGCCGGCCTCGTACGCCTCGCGGATCTTCTCCCACACGCGCAGGAAGTCCGCCTTCTTCTTGCTCAGGACGACGACGCCGTCCTCGTCTTCCAGGTTCTCCAGGAAGACTTCGACCTCGTCGCCGATCTGCAGCGAGTCGGGGTCCTTGAACTCGTCGCGGGTGACCGCGCCTTCGCTCTTGAAGCCCAGATCCAGGATCACGGCCTTGTCCGTGATGCGGAGAATGCGGGCCTTGACGATCTCGCCTTCCTCGATGTTGCTGAGGGTAGGCTCATACATCGCGAGAAGCTCTTCGTACTCGTCCGAGGTGTACTCGTCCTCGTCGAAGAGGTCCGGACGAATGCCGAGCGACTTGGCGCGATCGGCGATCTGTTGGATGGTAAGCTCGCTCCCCCAGTTGCGGTTGGGGGTCTCGACGGTGGCAATGCCGCCGTCTTCGCGAGCGAACTGCTCAGTGGTGTCGGACATGTGGACGCGGGTCTCCCGTAGACTCTCCGCAGGCGGTGTGGCTGCCCGCGGCGGGTTGAGGGTGAAAGGGTGATGGGGCGAAGCCCGGGAAAACGGAATAATCTATGACACATCCGCGTTCCGGTCAATCCCGGCCCGCTCCCTCGCGAGCCCCTCGATGCGTGCCACCTGCTCGTCGAAGGTGAGCTGCGTGGTGTCGATCACAACTGCGTCGTCGGCCTGTCGCAGAGGGGCGGCTTCGCGGCTGCTGTCGATCTGGTCGCGCCCCTGCAGGCGGGCCGCTTCGGCCCGCACGTGCTCGGTCGAGAGGTCGTCCGCACCCTGTTCGCGCAGGCGGCGCAGGGCGCGCTCCTCCGGGTCGCAGATGAGGTACGCCTTGAGCTCCGCGTCGGGAAAGACGACGGTGCCGATGTCGCGCCCGTCCGCCACCAGCCCGCCGCGGGCGCCCGCCTCGCGCAGCGCGTCCATCAGCCACTCGCGCACGCCGGCCACGGCGGCCATCTGCGACACGTGCGCGTTCACCTCGGGCGCGCGGATCTCGGCGCTCACGTCCCGCCCGCCCACCGTCATGCGGTAGCCGGTTTCCGTGGCGTGGCCGTGGACGTCCAGCGTGTCCAGCTGGGCGTGCGTCAGCGAACCCCAGCTGTCCGGGTCGATGCCGGCGCGCAGGGCGGCGTACGTGATGGCGCGGTAGAAGCCGCCGGAGTCCAGGTGGCGGTAGCCCAGCCGCGCGGCCACGGCCCTGGCGGTGGAGCTCTTGCCCGACCCCGCTGGCCCGTCCAGCGCGATGATGATTCCGTCGGGGCGTTTGGGAGGTGTCACGGGAGTGCTTGGGAAGGAGTGCGAAAGTGCGTAAAGTGCGAAAGTGCGTGAGTGCTGGGTGCGTGAGTGCGTCAGTGCGATTGCGGATCGGACAGACTGTCTCGTCGCCGGCTTGGGGCCCCTCCCCCGACCCCCAGGGCTGTTTCATACTAGGAGTTGGATGAGGCGAGGGAGGTCATGGGCGAAGCGCCGCAGGGCACGCTTGATAGAGTACTCCCCGGAAAGGCGGTACAGGGTCAGGGCAAGGCTCCGTAGCAGACTGAGGTTCTCGGGGGCATTGCCCGCCTTTGTCGTACACGCGTCGTCGCCCTGCACCACGTCCTTGACCCAGTGCAAACCATTCTCCACCTGCCAGTGGCCGCGCACGATGCGGGCGAACGCCTCCGCCGAAGCCGTGTGGCTGCTGATGTAGAACACCGTCTCGTGGTACGGCTTC
>NZ_JACHIA010000021.1 GCF_014202995.1 Longimicrobium terrae | reverse complement strand
CCCAGCCTGCCAAGCGAACTGCTGCGCCGCGGCCGCGAGTTGAGCCGGCGACTGCGTGAGCGGCCACGAAAACGAGCGCTGCAACTAACTGGCTTATCACTACTTAGCCGAATAAGTTAGCGCGTATGGGGTTGGGGGGAGGGGGGAGCCCGCCGTCGCACCGAGCCATCCGGAACGCACGGCACTGGGGTGTGCTCCCTCTCCCACATCCGTTCGTGGGAGAGGGTCGTCGTGCGCAGCACGCGGGGTGAGGGCCACAGCCGGCCGCCACACGACCCTCGGCCACTCGCCCCAAACTCCTGCAGTCGCACTCACGCACTCACGCACCCCGCACTCACGCACTTCCCCTCCTTCCCCGGCACGGATCGTGAACAACCATGCCGCCCAACGGTTTGCACTCCTACACACGGATGAGGTGACCATGGGCGGCAAGCGACCCGATCAGTACAACATCGACCCGCGCGAGGCGGGCGCGACGGACTACAAGAATCTCCCGCAGAACACCCGCGCCGGATCATCGGAGGACGACACCGTGCTGCAGGACAAGCAGGAGCTTGCCGAGCAGGCCGCGGCGTCGGGCATCCCGCACAACCCGGGCAAGCCTGCACCCTCGGTTCACGCCAACGCGGGCCTGCACAAGGACAGCGATTCCAGCGTGGACGACGCGGGCAAGGCGCGCGAGGCCCGCGGCAACACCGACCCCCGCGAAGAAGGGGTGGGCGGATGACGGAAGAGCGCTCCGCCGGACCCGGCCCGCGCAAGGAAGTGGGGACGGCGGCCTCGTCGCAGGTGCATCCGCCGCACGCGACCGAGAACGACGAAGGCGCCCAGGTGCAGGAATCCACGACGGCCCCCAACACCGTTCCCGTCGCGCCGGCCAACGCGCACGGCAAGGATCTCGTGGAGGCCGACAAGGCGCCGTCGAAGATCGATGACGAAAGCATGTACGGCGGGCGCCCGGGAGAGCACAAAGACCGGCGTGAGACGGACATGCCGTGATGGCAGAACGCTCGTGAACGCCGCTCTCGCGGCGTGATCGGGACGTGGGTGGACGGAGAGGCCAGACCGGCATGCGCCGGGCTGGCCTCTTTCACGCGGGGGCCTGACCCGGCGTTCGCGATGGTGTAGTTTGGTCGCGTGGAACGGCTGGCGGGGCGGGGATGAAGGGCGTTGCGGAGTACCGTGCGGCCGCCGGCTGTGGCCCTCACCCCGCGTGCTGCGCACGACGACCCTCTCCCACGAACGGATGTGGGAGAGGGAGCACACCCCAGTATCGCCCGCATCCCACAATGCGGTTGAAGCCCCGAACGGCGCCTGTAGGCGTCGTGTCGGGGGTTCCCGCTGTCTGAGCGGCGGATTCATTCGCTCAACGATGATCGCGCCGGCCGGGTACTCTCCGGCCCGCGCGGATGCGTTCCGCCCGGACCGATCCGGCTTTCAACGGCGCTGATGTGTCCGGCCCGCGCCTGACCATCTGCCATCCCGATAAGGATCCGGCGCGCTGGTGTGTCCGATCCGCGCCGATGCGTCCGCCGGACCAACCTCCCCCAGTCTTTTTTGGGGGAGGTGGGCGAGTAGTACGAGCCCGGTGGGGGCCGCCCGCCCACCCCGCACCACAACCCCTAGTACCACCCCTCCACAACCGGTAGTGGTGCCCCTCGCGCGTCCGCTCCGTCCGGCTGCGCGGGACGATCCGGAAAACCTCCGCGCCACTGCTGGAAAATCCCGCCAAACCGGCCTTCGTGGACGCTTCCGGCACACACGTTGCGACCGCTCACAAGACACTTGACCCACTACATGTAGGGGTCTATACTGCACTCCACGCTAGATGTGGTACACAGCGCGCCTGAGCAGCGGCGCGGCGGCGTACCCGTCCCAAGCTCTTGTTCTGCCTTGTTTTTCGCCGTCAATCAACACGCAACGGACCCCAGGAGTACCCAGATGACCCCTTCCTCCGCCCCGACCTCGCCCATCGCGGATCTGGACCTGCCGCGTGCCGAGCTGTCCGACAACGCCCGCATCGTCTTGGCCAAGCGCTACCTGCGCAAGGACGAAAAGGGCAAGCCCGTCGAGGAGCCGGAGGAGATGTTCTGGCGCGTGGCCTACACCATCGCCCAGGCCGACGCCAAGTACGGCGCCGGTGAGGAGCAGATCCGCGCGCTGGCCCGCGAGTTCTACCTGCTGATGACGCGCCGGCTGTTCGAGCCCAACTCGCCCACGCTCATGAACGCCGGGCGCCCGCTGGGGCAGCTGAGCGCCTGCTTCGTGTTGCCGGTGGACGATGCGCTCAGCAACGGCCAGAGCGGCGTGTACGACACGCTTCGGTCCATGGCGATGGTGCACCAGTCGGGCGGCGGCACCGGCTTCAGCTTCAGCCGCATCCGCCCCGAGGGCGACCTGGTCAACAGCACCACGGGCGTGGCCAGCGGGCCCATCAGCTTCATGTCGCTGTACGACTCGTCCACGGAAGTGGTGAAGCAGGGCGGCACGCGCCGCGGCGCCAACATGGGCATCCTGCGGGTGGACCACCCCAACGTGGAAGAGTTCATCGACTGCAAGCAGGACATCACCAAGATCACCAACTTCAACATCTCCGTCGCCATTACCGACGCGTTCATGCGCGCGGTGCAGAAGGGCGAGCAGTACGACCTCATCAACCCGCGCACGCAGCAGGTGGTGGGGCAGAAGGACGCGCGCGCCATCTTCGACAAGATCGTGCAGAACGCGTGGCGCACGGGCGAGCCGGGCGTGTTCTTCATCGACCGGGCAAACTTCTACAACCCGGTGCCGCACCTGGGCTCGTACGAGGCGACCAATCCGTGCGGCGAGCAGCCTCTGCTGCCGTACGACGTGTGCAACCTGGGCTCGGTGAACATCGGCGCCTTCGTGCGCGACGACGTGCCCGCGGGCGAGGCCTGGAGCGACCGCATCGACTGGAAGGAGTACCGCCGGGTCACGCGCCTTGCCACGCACTTCCTGGACAACGTCATCGACGCCAACCAGTACCCGCTGCCGGAAATCACCGACCTGGCCAACCGCATCCGCCGCATCGGGCTGGGGGTGATGGGCTTCGCCGACCTGCTGGTGCGGCTGGGCGTGCCGTACAACAGCGCCGAGGGCGTGGAGATCGGCCGCCGGGTGATGGAGTTTCTGGATGAGGAAAGCAAGCGCGAGTCGGAGCGGCTGGCGCAGACGCGCGGCGTGTTTCCCGAGTGGGAGCAGAGCATCTGGGGCCCGGACGAAACGGCCGCCCGCGCGCCCAACGGTGAGCGCATCCGTCCGGTGCGCGCCATGCGCAACTGCAACGTGACGACCGTCGCGCCGACGGGGACGATTTCGATCTTCGCGGGCTGCTCGTCGGGGATCGAGCCGCTGTTCGCGGTGGCGTTCATGCGCAACCAGGCAGGCAGCCTGATGCCGGACGTCAACGAGGACTTTACCGCCATCGCGCACGCCGAGGGCTGGTACAGCGCGGAGCTGATGGAGCGGATCGCGCGCGAGGGGCACATCCACTTCGCCGAGGTGCCGGAGCACGTGCAGCGCGCCTTCAGCACGGCGCACGACATCACGCCCGAGTGGCACGTGCGCATGCAGGCCGCCTTCCAGGAGCACTGCGACAGCGCCATCAGCAAGACCACCAACTTCCCCAACGGCGCCACGGTGGATGACGTCCGCAAGATCTACGAGCTTGCGTTCGACCTCAACTGCAAGGGCGTGACGGTGTACCGCGACGGCAGCCGCGACGGACAGGTGCTGAGCACCGGCGCCACCAAGACGCCGGCGCAGCAGGCGGAGGACGCGAGCAAGGTCGCGGAGGCGCAGGCCAAGGTGTCGGAGAGCGCCGAGCGCATCGCCAAGCTGGAGCGCGAGGTGGCGCGGCTGCGGACGGACCTGAGCCAAGCGGAGCACGTGAACGCCCAGGCGCGCCGGCAGAAGCGCAAGCGCCCCAACGTGCTGCGCGGCACCACGCGCAAGATGAACTCGCCGCTGGGCGACGTGTTCGTCACCATCAACGAGGATCGCGAAGGGCACGAGTTCGAGGTGTTCGCCACGCTGGGCAAGGCGGGCTCTGTCGCCATGGCCGACGTGGAGGCCATCGGCCGGCTGATCAGCATGGCGCTGCGCTTCGGCATTCCGGTGGGCGACATCTACCAGCAGCTCCGCGGCATCAGCTCGGACCGCGCGGTGGGCTTCGGTGAGAACAAGGTGCTCTCGGTGCCCGACGCCATCGCCCAGGCGCTGGGCTGGCACCAGCGCGAGAAGGCGGGCATTCAGCAGGAGCTGATTCCCGAGGCGGTGGGCGGCAAGACGGAAGACGTGAAGCTGCCCGAGGTGCTGGAGCAGCCGCAGCTTTCGCTGATGAACTACGCGGCCGAGGCCGAGGTGTTCATGGGCACCTGCCCGGACTGCAGCAGCCAGCTGGAGTTTGCCGAGGGCTGCAAGAAGTGCCACGCCTGCGGCTTCAGCGAGTGCGGGTGATCGCGGGACATTGGGATGGCGCGGGCCCGGGCTGGCGGTTTGAGTTGGGGCGGCTAGGTGGTCCCGGGTGATGAGTGGGAGGGCCTCCGGATTGTTGGGGGCCCTTCGTTCCGTCCAGCAGTGAAATCACCTTCTCTGAACAAGGATTTATGCGGATCGAACGACTCCAAGTGGATGAGGGATTTCTGGATGGTCTTGATCTCCGCCTCGCGGACGGGCTCAACGTATTGATCGGACCGCGGGGAGCAGGTAAAACCTCTATTATCGAGCTGGTCCGGTTTTGTCTTGCCGCTCCCGGCTTCTCTGATCGCTCCAAAGCACAAGCCAAAGAACATGCTCTGTCGGTGCTTGGCAGTGGGCAAGTAACGATCACGCTGTCAACGGACGAAGGCCCTGCAACTGTCGTCCGAACCGCAAGTGACGCCGAGCCACGCGTGTCGGGCAGGTTCGAGAAGCCACTCATCTTCTCTCAAAATGAGATCGAAACAATCGGCCTCATAGCGTCCAGCCGCTTGAACTTGATTGATTTCTTTCGCACAGACCGGGACAAGTTGCGCGAGAGTGCTACCCACGCGCGCGCCGAAGTTCGTTCCCTGATGAGCGAGATGCGCGCTCTCGCTCAGGAAATTACGGAGTTGGAGGAGCGAGCCGGCGGAGCGGAAGGGCTAAGAGAACAGCTAGTAGCTGCCGAGGAAGAGCAGCTAGGAGTCATCCAGTCCCTAGGGGATGCCGAGGGACGCTGGGCAGAACTGGATGCCCTAACGTCTACTGCAGCACAACTCGCAGTGCGAGACGGCGTGTACGACAGAGTTGTACGCAGCTTAGAAACGTGGGGAGAGAGGGCAGCTACTCTAGTCCGTAACAAGCCTGACGTTGAGGACTGGCCCGAGGCTGCAGGAGGTCCTGATCCGATAGCTGCGGTTCGGGCGTCAGTAGTTGACGCGATGGCAAGCGTTACTGCCTCGATCGATGTGTTGGCGTCGCGTGTTCAGGGAATCGAGGAACTGCGGAGTGCGAACAAGGCTCAGCAGATTGAGACCGAGCAGCAATCTCGCGATCTGCGGAATTCCTTGGAGCAACTGCAGAAAGGTGGGACTGTGATTTCAAAGCGGATCTCAGGCCTCCGTGAGCAGATCGCTCAACTCGATGCCCTGACCCCGCTTCGTATGAAGAAGCTCGAGGCATGGACTACTCTTCGCGATAGCAGGGATACCTTACTCGACGAACTCGATTCCCTCTGCGAGAGAGAGTATGAGGAGCGTGCGGACGTCGCAGCACGTTTGAACCGACAACTTGGCCCAACAATTCGAATTACCGTTCAGCGGTTCGGTATCCATACGGAGTATGTCAACACCATTCGTAATGTCCTTCGTGGAACGGGTCTCCACTACAATACCCTTGCTCCCATGCTCGCTGAGAAGATGAGCCCGCGGGAGGTTCTTGACGCGGTAGAATCACAGGATTACGAAACTCTGAGTAGCATTGCGGGGATCCCGGTCGATCGTGCTGCAAGATTGGTTGCTGAACTCAGCAAGACTGGAACCGAGGAGTTGGTGACGTGCGAATTACAGGATTCAGTCACCCTTAGCCTGCTTGACGGAGGTGAATACAAGAGCACGGAGCACCTGTCCACTGGTCAGCGCTGCACTGTTGTGCTCCCGATTCTCTTGGCGAAAGAGGACCGGGTTCTTGTTGTCGATCAGCCGGAGGATCACCTTGATAATGGGTTCATAGTCGGGACGGCTATTGAAGCCATTCGAAAGCGAAAGCAATTCGGGCAATTGATCTTCTCTACGCATAATCCCAACATCCCGGTCTTGGGCGAGGCAAGCCTGATCGTTCTGATGGGCTCCGATGGTCGAAACGGGTTCGTCCGACACGCGCGACCTTTAGACCATCCAGAAAGCGTAGAAGCGATCACAACTGTAATGGAAGGTGGTCTCGAAGCTTTTCATCGTCGTGCAGAGTTCTACGGCGACAACGCTGAATCGAGATGACGCGAGAGGAGGCCTTTGACGCGCTGAATTCTTCAAGTATGCATGAGAGGTTGAAGGGTGCACGCCACCTTCGACACACAGCGCAACGCGACGATTTCCCGAAGTTAACCGCAGCTCTTTCAGTTGAGTCCGTCGTCTGGGTACGTCGTGCCCTCGAGCAAGCGCTCGAAACAGCGGGAGTCAAAACTGCTCCCAATGCGATCTCGTCACGCATTTGGGATGACGTTGAACCCGAAGACGAAGCGTATGCACGTGCTGTCGAGGATACTACTCGACGGCTCGTCCATGAGCTTCAACCGATTGTGGGGATTCTTCGCCTCCATGCTACTTTGGAAGTTCCAGATTTCGGCAACAGTCGGACGTATAGCGCATTATTTCGCCTCGCGGATACCATTGAGGCTGTTTCCGTGCTCGCGAAGGTTGCAAGAGTTCCACAAGCTCGTGAGTTCGACCTTGCAGATCTAATTCGGTCGGTGAGCGAATCAGAAGCATTCAGTGCGCAGGCTGCGGTAGAATTTGCGGGTATTGCTCCTCTCATGGCCGTTAGCGATCCGACCATTCTCTCGATTGTGATCGCCAACGGCATCCGGAACGCGATTGAAGCCACTTTGGCCGGGGGGCGAAGCCACCTCCCGGTCGTGGTTAACTGGGGTAGTACGCCCAAGGAGTACTGGTTTAGCATAATCGACCACGGTGTCGGGCTTCCGCTCAGTGCAGGCCGAGTCTACGAAATCGGAACAACTACGAAATCGGAGCATCTAGGGATGGGTCTCGCCATCTGTTATCGCGCGGCTCGGACTTTGGGTGGTGAAATTGTACTAAACAGACGCGAAGAGGTGGGTGCTGCTTTCCACTTTCGTTGGCCCCGCCCATTCACGGAGAGATGAATGCGAGTTTTGCTTATCGAAGACGACCAGGCATTCGCGTCGGCGTTTACGAATGCTCTGCAAGACCTTGAACCCTCAATCGACTGTCTCCACGCGTGGAGTAGGGAGGGTGCGGTAGCCGCGCTCGGGTCGTCCGAATACGACACCATTCTTTGCGACCTCAGCATCCCATCCACTGACGGCGCCCTAGATGAGGATGTGATACATGGGATTTCCGTGTACCAGCAGGCCCGAAAATTACATCCGGGCACTCAAATCTTGATCCTGACCGGACACAGCGAAGAGCAGATCGACTTCGTCACAACAGCAATCCAAGAAGCTCCCCGCGAGGATCTGTTCGGGATGCGCAGGCCGATGGCGCTTACTCGGTTGATACGGAAGGTCAATCTGGATGACTGCATTCTGTCACTGGTGGAATTCGCGCGGGCTCAACAACAGATGGATGACACGATTGAGATCCAAGAAAGAGGCATTGCACTTACGTCCGCCGAGCGGCGGCTTCTCCGAATCTTCGCTCAGAGACATAACGGGGCGATCATCGATGTCCTACCACTAAGTGGAGGGCTCTCCCAATCAAAAACACTACGTGTCCAAGTACAGGATTCTGGACTTGTTACGCGTGCAGTAGCTGTAGCAAAGCTTGGTTCACTCGAGTCGGTAACGGATGAGGAGACACGCTACCGTAAGCACATCGCGCCATTGCTCGGGGTAGGGAGCTTCACATCGTTTTCGGATGAGATCCGTGCCGGTGCGGGGAGCGTCGCCGGACTGTTTTATACACTCGCTGAGGAATATCAAACGAGCTTCTTTGATGTGCTCGCGAGATCCGAGAGGGACGCGTTGTTAGTTCTAGATCGATTGGTGGAACTTGAGCGGCCTTGGACTTCCTCGTGGGCTTCTAAACAAATCCGGGTAGAAGATCTGCGTCGCTCAATGATCAGCGATGATCAATTCATCCCATACGCCGATTCGGTCCGGGCACTCATCCCGCTCGATCAAGTAGAGCGGTGCCGGGTTACCGTGAGACAATGCCCGCAGCACGGTGACTTGCACGGGCTTAATATCCTGGTTTCGGGCGAGAATCGCCCGGTCTTGATCGACTATGGGGATGTAGGGATCTGGTGCGCCTGTTACGACATGATCGTCCTTGAACTAAGCCTCCTGTTCCACCCCACGTCAGTTGCCGTTCGCGGTGATTGGCCATCTGTGGAGCAAGCCGCTCGATGGAATGATCTTGATGTGTACGTGGCCGACTGCCCATTCCCTGAATTCGTGCGCCGTTGTAGAGCCAATGCCATCCGGCTCGCTGCGGCTCGGCGTGACGTTTTCGCGAACGCATATTCGTTTGCAGTTAGGCAACTTAAATATCCGAATACCGACAAGAACCTCGCCCTCGCAGTTGCCCGATGCGCTGCGCGAGAGTTACTCCGCACGTAGGAATCGCATAGGTCTCGGCGGGGAGCCGCGTGCTAGGCTTGCACGCGGCCCCGTAGTACTCACGCGGCAGTGAACACCAGTCTACGTACGACTTCCCGCGCACCTCGTCTGTACACCGTCAGGCATACCAGCTCGCCCGCCGGATCGCGCACCTCCCACCAACGGCTGTGGTCCTGCTTCTGGATCGTGTAGCCGGAGTGCTCCTCCAGCCTGGGCCGGCGCACGGCGCGGGGTTCCATCAGCATGGTGAACTCCAATCCTCTTGACCCGCGCCGCCCGGCAGGGCTACCGTTGTGGCGGACGGCTCTCGGGTCGTTCTCGTGAGGCTGGTCGATTCTTCTTGGCGGGAGAGCGGCCAGCCTTCTTTTCGCCCTGCGTGGAAATAACCTAGTACCGCAGTGGCGTTTTGTCAATAACCACGTACCACGTCGGCGATGGACTTCAAAGAGGCCACAGACATCCTCTGGGGAACTCAGCCCGTGACCGCGGCAGACATGGCCGAACGGCTCGGGAAGGATCCCCATACGATCCGTCGTGCGCGCATGAGCGGACCCAACGCGCGCACGGCCCCGAAGGGCTGGGAGCCCGTTGTGGCGGATCTGGCAGAGAAGCACGCGGACGAGTTGGAGGCGCGAGTGCGTGATCTGCGTCGGCTTGCTCGTGAACTGCAGGGCTAGTCCAGCTATCGCGACCAAGCCGGGAGGAGTGATGACTGAGATCGATCAGCGAATCACCTCGAACCCCGCCGTGCGCAGCGGAAAGCCGGTCGTGCGTGGAACGCGCATCGCGGTGTCCGACGTGCTGGAGTACCTCGCGGGCGGAATGACAATCGGGGAAGTCCTGGCGGACTTCCCCGATCTGGATGCGGAGGACATCCGCGCCGTGCTGGCCTTTGCGGCTCAACGCGACTACCGGCGCTCTCCGATCACGTAACTGCTGCGCGTAGTTCCTGTCTTCGTCGTGACTCCGCGCCCCGCTCGCCTGCTCAGCTCAGCTCGTCCAGCTTGCGGAGGGCGGGGACGCGCCAGGCGGTCACGCCCACCACGGCCAGCGTCGCCACCCCGCCCACCACGATGGACCGCACCACCCCCAGCAACCGCGCCATCACGCCGCTCTCAAACGAGCCGATCTCGTTGCTTGATCCGATGAAGATCTGATTCACCGCCGACACGCGCCCCAGCATGTGCTCGGGGGTGCGGACAGTGAGCAGCGTGCTGCGGATCACCACGCTGACGTTGTCCAGCATGCCGCTGATCACCAGCAGCCCCAGCGACAGCCAGAATGACCGCGACAGCGCAAAGAAGATCCAGCACAGCCCGAATCCCGCCACGCACAGAAACAGCTTGGGCCCCGCCTTGCGCAGCGTGCGGTGCGCGATGACCACGGACATCAGCACCGCGCCGGCCGCGGGCGCCGCGCGCAGCACGCCCAGCCCCTGCGGCCCCACGTGCAGCCGCTCGGCCGCAAAGATGGGGAGCAGCGCCACCGCCCCGCCGAACAGCACCGAAAACAGGTCCAGCACCTGCGCGCCCAGCAGCTCCTTCTGCGTGAACAGAAAGCGGATGCCCACCGTCAGGTTCTGCCAGATGCTTTCCTCGCCGGCCACGATCTCGCGCACGCGCGGCGTGTAGGCCATCATCCCCAGCCCCAGCAGGCCCAGCGCGCACAGCACCGCCTCTACCGTGTACGCCAGCCGCGCGCTGGCGAATCCGTACAGCACGCCGCCCAGCGCCGGCCCCAGCACCGCCGACGCCTCCCACATGGACGACCGCCACGCGATGGCGTTGGCGTACTGCTCCCGCGGAACGATCTCGGCGCTGATGGCCGTGCGCGCGGGCTGCAGAAAGCTGCGCGCAATCCCGCTGACGAACACCACCGCAAAGATGGGCCACTCGCGCCCGCCGGCCAGCACGGACGGGCTCAGCGTGATCATCAGCAGCGCGCCGGCGCAGAGGACCTGCAGCGCGGTGCTGTACATCGCCAGCGTCTTGCGGTTGTGCCGGTCGGCCACGTGCCCGGCAAAGAGCGCCGCGCTGATGAACGGCAGCGCCTCCGCCAGTCCCACAAGCCCCAGCGCCAGCGGATCCTTGGTGAGCGCGTACACCTGCCAGCCCACCACCGTGGCCTGGATCTGCGTCCCCAGCGTCATGGCCACCAGCGCGGCCACGTACCACCGGAACGCCGGATTGCGGAGCGAAATGTATGGATCGAGCCGTTCGGCCATGAGAGCACTCTGATCAGGGGAAATCCGCCGCCATGGTAGCCCGTCCAGCTACTCTGGTCAACGCCGCGCATCCGCCGGATCTCGCTGGTGCTGCACATCATCCGCCCGCAGCCCATCACCAGGCGGGGTGGATGGACGGCCCTGCCCGATCATCGGATGATGACCGCGCCGCGCCTTGAACCTCGCATCGCCGATGCGTGTGATCGCGGCGGGCCTCGTGGGATGATTCGCTGCCTCGACGGCGGCGGGTACCGCAATCGTGATGGCGAATCCGATCACGTCCATCATCCGCGATCATCCGTCCATCGCGATCACCGGTTCTGATGGATGGCGCGGACCCGCCATCCGGCGGATCCTGGTAAACTCCTCGCCTGACAGACGCCGCGCGTCCCGTACGTTCCCCTGGCACACCGCACGGCACGGCTCATCCCTCATCCCGAACCGCATCTCCCCGCATGCGCCTCCTTCGCCCACTCGCGCTGCTCGGCGCGCTTCTCAGCCTGAACACCTGCCGGCTCGCGCAGGCACAGGTGGTGGAACTGCCCCCCGGCGTCCCGCTGCGCAGGGTGCAGCCCGTGGTGTCTGCGGAATTCGGAGGCGCGGTCCGCGGCCGGGTGGTGTGGCTGAGCGCCAACGGGCGGATGGCCGCGATCTACCGCTTCACCCGCGACACGGACGGCGATGGGCGCGTGGAGCCCCGCATGGGAATTCACGGCGAGATGCTGGGCGACAGGCCGGACCTGTGGCTGTACGATCTGGCGGATGGGGACAGTGCCGTGTACGACGACCTTCTCGCGGGCGATGGAGCCGGCCGCTACATGGCCCTGCTGCGCGGTGGCCGCCCCGTGCTGCTGGATTCGCACGACGGGGAGGCGCGTGAGATGGCGGAACTGCAAGGTTCTCCGGACGATGGAAACCGGTGCATGACCCCGCGCCAGTTTTCGTTCTCGGATGATGGCCGCCGCCTGGCGTATCTGCGCGGCGACCCGGCGGAACTGGTGGTGCGCACGCTGGCCACGGGCGGGGAGCGCGTGGTGCGGGCGGGGCAGGGCGTCCTGTGGCGGGCGGGGCTCCCGGCCGACACCGGCTGGACGCTGCTCATGGAGACCGATCCGCCGGCGACCGCGGCGGACAGCGCGGCCTTTCCGGTTCAGCTCACTAGCTGCGCCTCGCTCGCCTCCAACCTGTTCGCCAGCAGCTACTCGTATTCCGGGTGGGAGGGCGCCCGCTTCCGCACCGTGCTGGTGGGGGCGGACGGGGTTCATCATCCCGTGGCCGGCTACCCCGTGACGCTGGGGGAAAAGGCGTACGCGGTGCCGGATTCCGCGCGGCTGTTCAGCGCCGCGGGCGAGGCGATCGCGCTGCCGGCGGGGTGCACGGAGCTGTCGGCCGTCCCCGGCGTCGCGCGCGTGGTGCTCCGGTGCGGCGACCACTCCGCGATCTTCGACCCGGTCACCCGCGCCCAGATCCATCTGCCGGTCACGCTGTACCTGGACGACCGCTGGCTGGGCGGCGTCATGGTGGACGGGGCACAGTGGATTGCCGCGCTCGTCCTGCCAGACAGTATTCCGCGCGGGACTCCGACGGTGTACCGGCTCGCCCGGCTCCGGATGGAGGACGGCCGACTGGAGACGGGGCCGGAGGTGCAGGTCGCGGAACTGGCGCAGGACCCGGAGTGGCTGGTTGGCTACGGGCCCGGAGACGTGTACGCGCTCAGCCTGCGCACCGGCCGGGTCCGCACATTGACGAGTGAGGCAGAGTGGCTGCGCGGCTTTCTTGTCGGGCAGGACGATGCCCGGCTCGTCCTGAATCCTGACCGCGGCGCCTACATCCGGACGGGGGAGACCGCGTCCGATCCCTCGCCCGCCGGCTGTGTGCTGGAAGCGGCATCGACGGACCACCGGACGGAAACAGGCCCATGGACCCGCCGCTGCGTCCCGTGACTTCATGCCGGGCAGCGTCGCGCCCGGTGGAAGCTGGCAGGCGGAAGAGGAACGCCGCCTCGGCCATGAAGATCGCCCCGTGGATCATGATCCACGGGGCGATCGTGCCAGCAGTCCGCCAGCGTCAGACCGTCTCGACGCAGTACGGCGGGCAGGTGCAGTCGGTGTACGCGCAGCGCGACGTGCCGTACAGCGCGGCCGCGGCGGGCGAGGCCGGCATGTCCAGAGCCGTTTCGCCGACCTTGAAGGACTGCACGCGCAGGGTGTCGACGTTCAGCGAGAGCTTCTTCATGATATTCTCCAAACCTCAGTCGTGAAATGGATTCCGCGCGGAAGTGCTCGGACCCGGCCGCCGCGGGCATCCTCGATGTGAGACGTACAATCCGTCGGCAGTATTGTCCGGAAATGCGAATACTGGACCACGGTTGATGTTTGTCCCCAGGCGATCGCCCGCCGGGAGCGCGCAACGTTCGAAGCTTCCCCATCCGGGTCAGACGGTGTCATCATCAGCACGATGAGATGACGAGCTGCTGGATCGGCACGCCCGCGTCAGTGGCATCCCGCCGCGGGCCGGAAAGACGGAACGCAGAGCGCCCTCTCGGCCTGTGCCGGGAGGGCGCTTTCCATCACAGAGGGCGAACCAGGTCAGGGGATCGCGATCCGCGCCTGGTAGCCCGCCGATTCAAGCTGGGCGGTGCTGTACGAACGCCAGTTCTCCGCCTTGTCGCTAACCGACGCGCTATACACCACGATCTCTCCGGCCGCTTCGGTGGAAAGCACCCGCATGCGGCACACCAGCACCGCCGATCCGAACGTTTCCGGAATGCAGGTGAAGATGCGGCTCAGCGCGCCTCCGGGGCTGCGGATCTCCATGCCGCCCCCCGCCACGCCCGCCCCCACGTCGGACGCCGGCATCCGCGCCTCGAACTCCCAGCCGTGATTGTACGCGTTGCTGTACGGCGTCACCTTGAGCGACATGCCGTTGATCGCGGGCGGGACCTTGTCGTATGCCAGGTTCTCCACCTCGAACGTCACCGTGTTCAACTGGCGCGTGGCCACCAGCACCGCGCCCGTGAGCGTGGTGACGTTGCCCTTGCTGTCGCGCGCCGCCACCGGGTCCAGCGTCCACCGCCCGTGCTGCGCGTTTTCCGGCAGCTGCATGTAGCAGTTCCACGGCATGTGCGGCGGGCCGGGAAACTGAACCGCGTACGACTGCGAGGGGAGCATGTTGCACGTGGCCGTCTGCCGTCCGTCCGGGGAACGCGCGGTCACGCTGACGGCCATCACGCCGTCCGGGTCCTGCACGGCGAAGATCTGGACGATGAACCGGTCCCGGGGACGGGCCGGGTTGGTCGTGTTGATCTGGATTCCGCCGATGATCGGCCCCGTGCCGGAGGCCGGGGCCGTCACGGTGACGTCCGCGTACCCCACTTTGCCCTCCACCGTCGCGCTCACGCGGGCCGAGCCCGCCGCCACCCCCGTAACCCGTCCCGCGGTGTCTACCCGGGCAATGCCCGGCGCCGCACTGGCCCAGGTGACGCGCTTTCCCGTGACCGTCCGCCCCGCCGAGTCCGTCACGACGGCGGCCAGCACCGCCGTCCCGCCCACCGCCACGCTGACGGTGGCGGGCGTCACCCGCACGGACGCGATTCCGGGCACCGGCGCGGTCACCTGCACGGCCGCGGAGCCCGCGACGCCGTCCACCGTGGCCGTCACCCGCGCGCTTCCCGCCGCCACGCCGGTCACCACGCCGCCCGCGGCCACGCTGGCGATGGCCGGAGCGGAGGAAGTCCACGCGACCTGGCGGCCGGTGATCATCCGGTTCTGCGCGTCGTACGCGGTGGCCACCAGCACGCCGGTGCGCCCCGTAAGCAGCGCCAGCGGGTCCGGCGCCACCTGCACACGCGCCACCTTTGCCGCCAGCGTGGCGCGGAACTCCACCGAGATCAGGCCCATGGCGCCCAGAGTGGTGGCACGCGCCGTCTGCGCGCCCTCCGCCCCCAGCATCCACCGCGCGCTGGCGATGCCGTCCGCGCCGGTCCGCGCCAGGAGCGGGGAAAGCGAGCCTCCGCCACCCGCCGTCCAGAGCACGGTCACCCCCGCCGCCGGCCTGCCGTCACGGGTGACCGCCCGAACCATGAGCGGCGCCGGAAGCAGCGTGCCGGCGGTGGCGGTCTGCGAATCGCCGCTCACCTTCTGCAGCTTGGACGAAATCAGGGCGTTGGCGGAAAGCGTGAGCGTACCGCCGGTGCCCGACACGCGCAGGGTCTGCTCGCCCGCGGACGGGCCGAGCGTCCACACGGTCTGCGCGTAGCCGTCCGCATCTGTCCGGGTCTGCCGCGGAAAGGCGACGCCGGCGGATGCCAGAAAGTTGAGGTTGGCGTTGGGGACGGGCGCCCCGCGCTGGTCCAGCACCCGCACGATCACCGGCTCGGGCAGCGGAGTGGCGGGCGATCCGGACTGGCCGCCGCCGCTCACCAGCAGCAGCCCCGTGCTGGTGGACTTGCTCTGGAGCGAGGCGTCGGGCGCGGTGGCGGTGGGACGGTCGCCGGAGCACGCGGCGAGGGCGGCCAGGCAGGCGCCGACAAGGATCGAGCGCAGATGCGTGCGGAGCATGGGCGGTTGCGGAGGCTGGGGATCCATGCGGCGGGGTTTGGTTGATACGCATCGCGGTATCAGATCCTGCCGCAACGGGCCCGAATGCAACGCACGAGCCACTTTCTCCGCTCCGGATCGCCGAAAACCGTTGCGGGCTGCCGGATTATCAACGGAGCGTGCAGATCGCGCCGCCTCGTTCATCATCCATCCCGAGGGATCAGCGTACGTGCGGCGTGATCGATCCCGGGACTCCCACTTCGCGTCGCTCCACTTTGATACAAACGATCGTGCACGATCCGGCCAGCTCTCATCGATCAGACGAGAATCGCCGTCGCCCGTCGTCATCCGGCAAACACGCGGAGGGTTTGATCGACGAAACGAGCCCCGGCGCGCGATGCACCGGGGCTCGTCATCCACCGCCCGTAGGAGACGCCCTGCGTGTTGCGGAGCCGTGGTTCAGGGAACCGGCTTGCAGGGGTACTTGCCGCACGTGCCGTAGCCGCGGCAGGTGGCGTCATTGATGGTGCAGAACTCGTAGCCCGAGTCGGTCTGGGCGCCGTAGTCGTCGTTGGCCTGCACGGTGCCGCGGGCCTCGCCGGCGGTGGTCACGGTCTGGAACGTGTCCACTTCCAGCTGGTCCAGGTTGAGCTGAAGCTTGCTGCGCATGACATCCTCCGGGAGTGCGATGAGGCTGCCGGCCGCGGTCGCGGGTCCGGCCCGAACGGAAGCACGCTGCCGTGCCGCCGACGAACGGCAATCGCCGGGAGCGCACGGCGATGGTTTCCGGAATGTGGTTCGGTGGATCGTGAGCCATCCGCTGCCGTGCGGACCGGATCACGATCGAGGGGAAGACCGTCAGCCCCCGCCTTGGTGCGATTCGCGGGGCGATCCGCCACCGCGATCGATCTTTCCTGCTCAAGGACCCGAAACACGCGTGACGCGGATGGAGCCGGGTATAATCCTCCGGCGCCTTCCATCGCTTGCTGTATCCATGCGAGCGCATGCGAGGGGACAGAAGGAATGTGGCGGCCGCCCGTTGTTTCGTCAAGGATGTGCGGAAAGAGTGTGGGTGAAAGATGGTCGGCAGGTAATCCCTCGTCGTGCGGCCCGCGCTGCGGAATGAACGCGACCCGTGTTGCGCGTGGTGCTCCGGAGGGCGCGCATTGCGCCCGCGTGCCTGCCGCCGTTAGCCTTCGGGACGCCGCATGTTCACTCCGCCGGTCGGTGGGGGAGTGTGCGGCACCGCCACACCCCGGAGGACGCCATGAGCCAGTTCTGGACCCGCACCCGCATCTTTCTGATCGTGGTCTGGAGTGCCACCATCGTGGCGGAGGTCTTGGTGTACAAGGCCGTGCAGCACACCGACAACTCGTGGGTGCTGCTGCTGTTTCTGGCCGTCCTCGTGGTTCCCATTGTCGCGACCGACATGACGGTGCGCTGGGTGAAGCGGCCGGCGCGCGATCGCTGGGCACGGCACGACGTGGCCGCCAGCGCCAATGCGCCCCGCATCGTCGTGGAGCCGCCGGCGGAGCCTGCGCCGCAGACGCCGCCCTCCGCCGCGATCTGAGCGCGCGTCTACCGGAGACAGAAACGGGCCCCGCGCATTACGCGCGGGGCCCGTTCGTCATCACCCGGTCAGTTTTTCCGATCGGCGTTCCATCATCCACCGCGCTCGCACGCCGAGTCCGGCATGTGCCGGGTTCAAGAATGCTCGACGGCTCGTTCATGTCGTCTCCGATTCCCGGCGTTGACGTCATTGATCAGGCGGAGTAGCGCGGTAGGATCGCCGAGCGGCCTCGGATCTTGGCCGGCAGCGCTCTTTTCATTCGTCCACGGCTTCGCAGTGTTTTACGCGCAACCCGTCGGGGGTGACGGAATAATGGCATTGAAAGGTGACACCGAGGTAGTCCTCGTACCACGTGGTCGGTTCGCCAGTGCCTGTCTCACTGCCCCCCGTATCGGCGAACCCGCAGCTCACCCTCCCTGGTACACTCACGTCTGAGTACGAATCGTACTCAGACGGTTGAATGTGCTCGTCCAGGCTCGGACCTGGGGCGCAGGGAACTACGTTCCCGCGGTTCTGAACCACTTTGTAGGACTCAGCCGAGACGATAGGATAGCCGAATGCACTGAAGAGTGTTCGTTCCGAGCAGACGACCGTGATTTCAGGATTGTACCAGCGGGCCATCCGATCCCGCGACGTAACATAGTAGCCATTTCCGAGCCCCCCGCCGTATCCGTCGTATCTCAGCGGGATGTAGTCGGCGATGTCGTAGGCAGCACTGCGGACAGTTTCCCGCTTCCACGCCGCCGGCCAGGCAAACCCTTCATGCTCGTAGCCATAATACAGCCCGCTGAACCCCGGTTCGAGACGGTACGGGCACGCGGCCGAGGTCTCGATCCAGTAATCTCCCTGACCTGTGGCACTCTGGGCCGATCCGGTACTCGGCCATGTCAGCACCCAGGCAAGGAGGAGCAACGGCGACGTTATCAGGCGGGTCATTGTGGCCGATGGATGTGTGTTACGGCCGGTTGATCGGACTGGACGGATCCTGCAACCGCTGGCGGGCGAGTTCCTTTCCGGGGAAGTCCCGCGGTTCCCGACGGATGGCCTCGATCCCGGCGGCCATCCATACGGGGGCCCAGACCTCGTCGAGCAAAGGCTGGAGAGCCGGATCGCCCATGCGCATGGGGCGCAGACCCTCCACCCCTTCACCCTGCTGGGCCATGTGCATCTGGAGGAGAACGGGCCGGACATCGGATGTCACCTGCGCCAGCAGTTGCTCGAGAGCGTCGACATCCAGATCGGGACGCACCCGCGCCCGCTCTTCGGGGGTAAGGCGGAAGGTTGCGTCAGGGGTTTCGAGGCGGATCGTCATGGGGATGGGCGGAAGGATCACTTCGCCTCCAAGGGATTTCTCACAACCGAGCACGAGCAGCGGCGCAAGAACCGCCAGGGGTCGCGCAAGACGCTGTGCGCCTCTCGCGGAGCGTGTCACCATTGCGCAGCCCGGGTACAGACGAAGTATGATGGAGCAGAACCGCTCTGATCGGGACGATAACCGCCAGCGCCCGGGGCCGCAATGATACGGATGAGCCGCCGTCACCCGCGGCCGGGGCAGCAACGAGAAAGCGGGTCCCGGGGCTGATGCCCGGGACCCGCTTTCATCCATCCACCGGAAACCGCCGGAGCTTACCGGGCGGCGGTGCGGGTGGTCGGGTCCAGGATCTCGTCGACCCGGGCCGACACGTCCATCCAGTGCGCGCGCTGCATGCCGCTGGTGGCGGCCGCGTTGCGGTCCGCCTCGGCGCGGATGTTCCGCAGTTCCATGCGGGCCAGCGCGGGCAGGTCGCTGCGCATCACGTTCACCGGCGCCAGCAGCGGCGGAATGGCGCCGCCGCCCTCACCGCCGAACATCGCCGGCGCGGGCGCCGGCGGGTTCACCAGCACTCCGAGGCGGTCCACGTACGTGCGCTGCATGCCGCGCAGGTTGGCGTCCGGCGCGCGGCTGCTCCACACCGCGCGGTGCAGGTCCGCCATGTACTCCGCGGGGGAGTACGCCGACGCGCTCATCTCGGTGCTCATGCTCAGCCGGTCCAGGCGGCGCGCGTCCAGCAGATCGCGGACGATGGCCGACTGCGCGTTGGCCAGCGGCGACGTGCCCGTGCGCTGCGTGATGGCCGACGGCTCCAGCCACTCCGGCGTGCGGACCACGTTCTCCGCCAGGAACGCCAGCGCCCGCTGCTGCCGGGCGCGCGCGACGGGCGAGTACACCGCGCCCGGCTGCACCGCCGTGCGCGGCTCCACCGTCATGCCGCCGATGACCGACGTCACGTGGCGCATGTACAGCGTCCAGATGCCGACGGTCTCGCCGTACAGCTCCGTCAGGTCCGAGTCGTCCTCGCCGGCGCGGGCCGTCCACGCGGGAAGGTTGGGCACCACGCGGCGCAGGTTGGCCACCGCGTAGGTGGTGGCGCCCACCGGGTCGTCGCCCAGGTCTTCCGTCTGCGCGCGCGGATCGATCCCCGACAGGTACTGCGGCAGGTAGCGGTACGCCATCGGGCCGCTCTGCGTGCTCAGCATGCGGTCCAGAATGGGGCGCTCCGCCTCGGGGGTGGCGGCCTGCGGGAACACGCGGTAGCCCCACTCGATGATGAAGTCGTCGAAGGGCCCCAGGCGGCGGATGAAGTCCGTGGGCTGCAGGCCGTCACCCGGCTGCGCCACGTAGTTCTGCCGCGCGTAGTCCATGATGGTGGCCGACACGCCGTACTTGCGCGTGAAGTTCACGCTGCGCAGCGAATCCACCGGGAACGAGGCGGACGCGATCATGTTGTGCGGCAGCCCCAGCGCGTGACCGACCTCATGGGTGATCACCTCGCGCATGGTGGTGCCCATGAGCGACTCGGGGATGTTGAGCGAGCGCGCGTCCGGGTTGGCGGCGCCCGTCTCGATCATGAGCCGGTTGCGGTACGAGCGCATGTGGTTGTGGTACCACACGATGTCGCTCTCGATGATTTCGCCGGAACGCGGGTCCACCGTGCTGGGGCCCTGCGCGTTGCGGGTGGTGCTGGCGGCCCAGCGGACGACCGAGTAGCGGATGTCTTCCGGATCCCAGTCCGGATCTTCCGCCGCGGTCGGCGGGTCCATGGCGCGGACGGCGTTCTTGAAGCCGGCCTTTTCAAACGCGCTGTTCCACTGCTCCACGCCCTCGCGCACGTAGCGGCGCCACTGCATGGGGGTGGCCGGGTCGATGTAGTACACGATGGGCTTCACCGGCTCCACCAGCTCGCCGCGCGCGTACGCCGCGGGGTCGCTGGGCTCCAGGCGCCAGCGCGAGATGAAGTTTTCGGTGGCGGCCTTCTGCTCGTCCAGGCCGTAGTTGATGCGCTCCACCCCGAAGAAGCCGGCGCGCGGGTCCGCGAAGCGCGGGCGCATGGGCGTGCGGGGCAGCAGCACCAGCGACTCGCGCATTTCCAGCGTCACCGTGCCGCCGGTGCGGTCCGACGGGGGCGCGGTGGCCTCAAAGGTCTGCGTGTGGCGAACTTCCACGTTCAGCGGGTAGCTGCGCATGGTGTTGATGAAGCTGCGCGACGGGTCCAGGCGGCGCACCTTGTACTGGTCGCGCTGCTGCTGGCTCAGGCCGCTGAGCGCCGGCGTGTCGCCGCCAAAGAACTCGGTGACGTCGATGACGGCGCTGCTGTCGCTGCCGTACGCCGCCACCGGAAAGGCGGCCAGAATGGCGCCCAGGTAGTTGCTGGCGATGGAGCGGGCGATGGGGAGCGAGTCGTCCGCGAAGGCGGCGGTGGGCACGGCGCGCAGAATGGCGCGGTCGCCCTGGCGCTCCCACTTGACCATGCGCTCCTGCACGGTGGCGCCGGCGGGGATGTACGCGCCGAAGTCTTCCGGCGTGGCGGCCACGCGGCCCACCAGCAGGAAGTCGCGCCCCATGAGCGAGTCGGGGAGCTCCATGAACCAGCGCTCGTCCACGCGGTGCACGGTGATGCCGCCGGTGTCGGACTTGGCGCGCGAGGTGATGACCTGCGCGTAGGGGCGCGGGGCGCGCGGGGTGGAGGCGCCTGCGCCGCCGCCGGGGCCGCCGGCCGCGGAGGCCGCGCCGCCCGCCGCGGGAGCGCCCGCCTGTGCCGCGCCCGGAGCGCCCGCACGGGGGGCGGGAGCCGGTGTGCCGCGGGTGGCCGGCGCGCACGACGCCGCGGCCAGCGCCACGGCCACGGGGCCGAGCCAGAGAATGCTTCGCACGATCTGCCAGTGGGGTTAGGGGGATGATGCCGAATGGTACGCCGCGGATGTCTTCGCGGCCAGTCTCCGCGCGCACGGCGGGCGCGCCGCCCCCGCGCGCGGCTCCGCCGTGGGGCGTGCCGGAACGTGCGGGGGTGTGGAGGGACGCGGATAGGACACCGGTATGCGCTGGAACGTTTGTTCGAGGGGCGCGGACCGGGTGCGGAGGAGGGTTTTCGGGATCGCGATCGGGTGGATGAGGTGCATGCGACGGGTCCGGTGCCCGAGCACACCCCAGGATCGTCCCGAGTGGCGAAGGTCGGCCCGTCGGCGGCCTGGCGGGCCCCTCCCCCGGCCCCTCCCCGTGCAAACTGCCGCACGGAGAGGGGAGAGAACTGCATTGACGTGTGCTCCGGACAGTTTGGCGTGGCGGCCGGCACCCCTCTCCCCCCGGCCCCCTCTCCCGCAAGCGGGAGAGGGGGAGACCTCAGCGCGCACGCCGGACTGCGGCTCGAAGCGCGGCGCTCCGTTGTGGTTGAAGCCCCGAACCGGACGCGCCAGCGGCCGGTGTCGGGGGTTACCGCTGTTTGAGCGGCGGATTCATCCGCTCTCGCAGGTGGGGGCCGCCGTGAGCTCCGCCCGCGACCGGGTGGCGACCGATTCCGCCGCCGCGGCGTGCTCATTCACCCGCGGCGCGAGAGGGGCGCGCCTTTCGCGCGCGGCGCGGGACCCGTACTCTTTCCGCAGCCTTCCGGGCGCGCGCCGCCCGCCGCCCGATTTCTCCCGCTCACCGTGCATCCATGCTCCGCATCCTCATCGCCGGCCTTCCCGGCAGCGCCGCCAACTGGCTGGCGCAGCGCCTTCCCGGCGTGACGGTGGAAATGGCCTTCTCCGGCCAGGAAGCGCTCGACATGCTCCGCACCGACGGCGGGCGCCTGCTGGTGCTGGACGCCTCGGTGGAAGATCCCGCCGCCGCCGCCGTCGTGCGCCGCATCCGCGCCGACGAACGGCTCAAGGACCTGCCGGTGCTGTACACGATGGAACTGGATGCATCGTCGGTGAAGGAAGCGGATCTGCGGCGGCTGGTGACGGACCTGCACGTGGATGAACTGCTCTTTCAGCCGGTGGACCGGTCGGAGCTGCTGCGCGCCGTGTCGCGGCTGGTGCAGGTGACGCCCGCCGAGCGCCCCAGCGTGCCGCTGGATTCCGCGGAGGGCACGCAGGAGCGGCTGAGCCACGCCCTCGCCCAGGTGTGGAAGCGGGCGCGCGGCCCCGTGCTGGACCGCATCGCCGTGCTGGAGCGCGCGGCGGAGTTCGTGGCCGGCGACCGCCTCACGGAGCCCATGCGCGAGGGCGCGCGGCGCGAGGCGCACCGCCTGGCCGGCGCGCTGGGGACGTTCGGGCTGGGGCAGGGCTCGGTGCAGGCGCGCGAGCTGGAGCACATCCTGGGCAGCCCCGTGGGGCGGGGCCACGCGCCACGAATGGCGGAACTGGCCGCGCGGCTCAAGGCGGACGTGCTGGCGCGCGCGGCCGAAACGGCCACCCCCGAACCGGCCCCGGTCGTCGCCACCGCGCCCAACGACCCGCCGGTGCTGTGGATCACCACGCCGGACGAGGCGCTGGCGGAGCAGGTGTCCGCGGAGGTGCGCGGGCGCGGGCTCCGCGCCGCCTCGGACGCGGAGATGGAAGACGGCACGCTGCGGCCGGACGCGGTGTTCCTGGACCTGCGGCTGCGCGGGGAAGGGGAGGCGGAGTGGGACGCGTTCGCCAAGGCGGCGCGGCGGGCGCCGGGCGTGCCCGTGCTGGCGTACACGGACCGCGACGCGCTGCTGGACCGCGTGCGCGCCCTCAAGATGGGCGCGCGCACGATCCTGCATCCGCCGCTGGCGCCGGGGTTCGTGGGCGAATCGCTGGAGCGCATGCTGCCGGTGGCCGGCGCGGCGCGGCAGACCATCCTCACGGTGGACGACGATCCCGCGGTCACGGGCGGGCTGCGCGCCATCCTGGAGCCGCAGCACTTTGCCGTCCACACGCTCAACGATCCCCTCCGGTTCTGGACGGAGCTGCGGTCCGTGAAGCCGGATCTGCTGGTGCTGGACATCGACATGCCGCACCTGAACGGGATCGAACTGTGCCGCGTGGTGCGCAGCGACCCGGAGTGGCGCCACGTCCCCATCGTGTTCCTGACGGCGCGGTCGGACGCGGACACCATCTACCGCGTGTTCGCCGCCGGCGCGGACGACTTCCTGAACAAGCCGGTGGTGGGGCCGGAACTGGTGTCGCGCATCCGCAACCGGCTGGAGCGGCGGCCGGCGTGACGGAGGGGCAGGGAATAGGGAATAGGGAGTAGGGAATAGGGAATAGGGGGACTGATCAACCGGAACCGGGCGCGGAATGACGACGGTCTGCACCATCGGGTACGAGAACACCACCGTGGAGCGGTTTCTGGAGACGCTGCGGGAGGGCGGGGTGGAGCTGCTGGTGGATGTGCGGGCGGTGGCGAGCTCGCGGCGGCCGGGGTTCGCCAAGACGGCGCTGTCGGGGAACGTGCGGGGGATCGGGGTCGATTACCTGCACCTGCGCGCCCTCGGCACACCCAGGGACGGCCGCGCCGCCGCGCGCGCCGGCCGCCATGACGAGATGCGCGCTATCTTTGCCGATCACCTCGGCACGCTGGAAGCGCAGGCGGAGCTGCACACCCTGGCCGACCTAGTGCGTGGCGGAAAACGCGTATGCCTCCTCTGCTTCGAGGCCGATCCGGCGCACTGCCATCGCACCCTCATCGCCGACGCGCTGGCGGAGCTGGAGCCGGTCCGCATCGATCATCTGCGCCCCTGAATCCGCCAACAGACGCGATCAGATCACCGCTTCACCCGGGTGCCGAGGCCGCGCGCGTTCGCTCCGCCCTCCGCGCCCGTGCGGAGTTCATCGCGGTTTTTTGGGAGGAGCATGATCGCGCTTCCCGGGGCAGATCGCCGGCTCTGCTGGTGATGACCGGCGGCGATCCCGTCCCATCCACTGATCGTGGGCGGGGATGGCGCGCATGGCCGGCCGACGGACCACCTGATGCGCGTCCTTTTTCTGTCGATCGCGCGCGGCGGACTGTGCGCTCGGCACGGGAGATGGAGGCGGCTTGGAATCCGTGGAGCGTGTGCGGTGCCTCGACCAGAAACGGTTGCGATGCCGCGGTGGACGATGGGTGCGATCGATGGAGATGAAGGAAACGAGAAAGCGCGGCCCGGAAACCGGGCCGCGCTTTTCATCATCCAGCAGCCACGCCGCTACCTGCGGGTGACGGAAAAGCGGTAGTTCAGCGTGGCGGCGGCGTGGTGGTTGGACCGAGCGATGACGCTCTCGTTCAGCACCTGAAAACGGTACCGGCCGGGGGCGAGCGTCGCCTCGCGCTCCGGTACGCCATTGGTGCTGCTCTGGCTGTGCCACACCGGCTGCCCCGTAACCCCATCCCGCAGGATCGCGGAAAGGCCGGAGCCCTCCGCGGGAGCCCACATGAACAACACGGGCGTGGTTTCGGTGATCTGCAGGATGAACTCGTCGATGTCGCCGGCCGGGTACAGCGGCTCGCCCTCCACCACTTCGCCCAGGGCGATGGGCGCGGCCCGGCGTTCCGGAGCCCGGTTGATGTTGAATAGCCGCAGGGAGTACCGGCCCATTTCCTGGGCCACCTCCAGCCCGCCGGCCACCGACGGGTCCACGTAGAGCCGCGTGCCCGCCGGGACGATCACCCGGCCGGTGGATTCTCCGTCCAGAGTCGCCGGGCCGCGATACGTAAACACGGGAAAGATCTCGCCGGGAATCATCAGGTACGCGCTGAAGTACCCGCCGGGTTCGTACCAGGCGAACAGGTTCACCTCGCGCCGCGGATCATCCACCACGCTGAAGATGTCCAGGTCGCCCGGCCGGTCGATGACCTCACCCGTGAGCGTTTCGCCCACGCGGATGGTGGCCGGGATGTGCTCCGGCGCGTCGGAAACCGTGTAGGCCTCCACCGAATAGCCGCCGCGGGCGTAGAACGACTGGAAGCTGGAGACGCGCACCGTGTACGTGCCGGCTGCCTCCAGCTGGACGCGATAGCTGTAGTGGCCGGGCAGCAGGGGGCTGCGCGGAGTGCGGGTACTCACCCACCGCATCGAGGCCCCGCCCGGCCCCAGCAGTTCCGCCTGGATGGCCCCGGAGGCGGTGTCCGACGACAGGATCTGCATCATCACGTACTGCCCCGCCGCGCCGGTGAACGTGTACTCGTCCATGTCTCCCGCCCGCTCCAGGGCGCCGGCCACCAGCCCGCCGTCCAGCTGCAGCCGGACCCCGTTCTCCGGCCGTTCATCCACCGGGTACAGCTCCAGCCGGTAGCGGCCCACGCGGTCTACCGGCCGGATGATCTCGTCCTGCCCCACGACGCGGATGGTGTACACGCCGGCCTGCTCCAGGCGGATGCGCCCGGTGCCGTAATCGTCCAGCGACGCCACCGCGGCGCGCGGCGAAAGCTCCGCCACCTGCGCGCCGTTGAACAGGATGCGCACGCCGATGTCCTGCCCGTACAGCTGCTGCCCCAGCCCGTCCAGCGGCTGCATCATCAGGTTGATGTACTGCCCGGCGCGCGCGGTGAACGTGTACTCGTCGATGTCGCCCGGCACGTTTACGCTGTCGCCGAAGACGGCGCCCAGGGTGATGGCGCCCGATCCGCTTTCCGGGCCGTGGTTGATGCGGTCCAGGCGCAGCGAGTAGACGGTGCCCACCATGTACTGGGTGGGCTGGAAGGCCGACACGCGCACCGCGTACTCTCCCGCGGGGAGCAGCTGATACTTGTGCGTGCGGGCGTTCGCGAGGCCGCCGTCAATCAGCAACCGGGTGATCTCCTGGCCGGTCCCGCGGTTCACCAGAACCATGCGCACCGGTCCCGACGCCGACACGGGGGTCGCGAGGTGGAGCAGGATGTCTTCTTCGCCGGTGACCGAGAAGCGGAACTCGTCGGCGTCGTCGGCGCGCTCCAGCGTTTCGCCGATGAGCCACCGGCCGAAGACCACGGTGGGCGAAAGGGTTTCGGGCGCGTTGGCGAAGGGGACGATTCGCACGGAGTACGCACCCTGGTCGTTGGCGCTCTGGCCGCGTACGCGCAGCTTCCACGTCAGGGTTTCGCCGCTGGGCGTCACCAGGTCAGCCGTCTCGCCGGCGAACCCGGTGGCGTTGCCCACGCTGGTGACGCGGGCCATGGAGGCGCCCGCGGCGTTCACCAGTTCGGCCACCAGCGTGTCGGCCGCGCTGCCGCTGCGGGCCTGCAGCTGAATCTGGAACCGCGTGTCGGGAAAGCGGATGATGAATTCGTCCCCGCTGGAGCCGGCGCGCACGGTGCCGTCCATGGGTGCGGCGGCGCTGAGTTCGCGCGCGGGCGGAGTGCCGCTGCCGCTGGGAGAATCGCACGCCGCGGCAAGGGAGATCGCGGCCAGCACGGCCGCGAAACGGGCAAGATGTCGCATGGAGATCTGGAGAAAGGTGCAGCGGGAGGGAGGAGGAAACGTATGTACAACCGTCCGGACCGGCAATCGTGTGACGCGCGGGTGGATGACGGCCTCAAGGGGTGCCGCGAAACCCGGCTGGCCAGGACTGGCCTCACACGCTGTTTCGAGAGCGTGTCGAGGTCCGGCCCGCGGCCTGAGAGCGTGTCGAGCCCCCGGCCCGCGGCCTGAGAGCGTGTCGAGCATCGGCCCGCGGCCCTCTCTCCCGTCAAACCCCCGCCCGTGGCCCGAGAGCGTGTCGAGCACCGGCCCGCAGCCCTCCCTCGCGTCAAATCCCCGCCTGAAAGGCGTCATCCTGAGGGAGCGCGCGCCGGTCTCTCCACCACGCCAAGTCCTGCGCGACCGAAGGATCTGCTCTCCGCCGAGCCAACGTCGCGGGACGCACGCCCGTTCTCGCGGGGAAAGCAGATCCTTCGTCGGCGCCAGGCTGTAGGGCGGAGGCAGGTACCTTCGGCGCCTCCTCAGGATGCCGCCTTGGCGAACCAGTGGCACTCTGATCATCCGTGCAGCCGGGGACTCGTCCGTGCTGCGCCCGGCATGTAGAATCACGGATCGCGGACTTCGCGCAGGACCTCAACCTCCTGTCGCCCGCCGCACCTCCTCCGAGACGCGAACGCATGATGCAGCCCCGGCGCCTGTCGTCTGATCTGCTCGTCTTTGCCGGCGTGTACGCGGCGGTCCGCGCCGCCATGACGGCCGTTCTCCTCCTCCGTGTGCCGGAGGAGGCACTCGGCCTGTCGGGCGGCGAACTGCCGTGGCTCGCGCTCGGGATGGCGACGGTGCTGCTGATCGCGGTTGGCGGGTTCTGGATCGTCTGGCGGCGCGTCCGCCACTGGCCCGGTGCCGCAGATCCGCGCGCGGGCCGGATGATCGTGATCGGCACCGGTGTGCTGGCGCCGCTGCTGTCCCGGGCGATGAATGGACCGGATGGAGGGACGCTGATTCCGCCGCTCGGGCTCTTGGCCGCGCCGTACATCGCGCTCATGCTTTCCGGGGCGGCGGCGTGGGGGGCGCGGAGCGGACGCTCGGCGCTCGCCGGGCCGGCCGCAGCGCATGCGCATCCGCCGACGGACGTGATCCACTCGCCGGCGTCCATCGGCCCACGGCGTGGGGACAGGAACGGCGTGGTGCGCGGGCGGTTCTGGCCGCAGGTGACGCTGTTCATGATCGCGTACACGGCATCGGTGGCGATCACGCTGGCCGACAACCCGGGCGATCCGGACGTGGGGAAAACGGCGAGCTACACTCTGGCGCTGCTCTTTCAAGTCGCGTTCGTGCAGCCGGTTGCGATCGTCGGCTTCGGGACGGCGTGGTGGCGCGCGCGTTCCTGGCCCGGCGCGCGGATCAACTACGTCGGCGCGCTGATCGCCGTCGGCGCGGGGCTGCTCGTGCCCGCCGTGAACGACCATCTGCGCGTGCCGCCGTTCATGGAGCCGCCGACGGTGCCGGACGCCGTGCTCATCCCTTGGTTCATCTTCGGTTCGGCGATCGCGGCGCTGGCGCTGTCGATGGCGGCGCGCCTGATCGCCGCCGCCGTTCCCGCCGTGCATCCAGCCTCAAACAAGGGCGGGCGGGCGCCGGGCTGAAACGCCGCGTCTCCCGGACCCTTTCACCTCCATCCGATCAACGACCATGGCTCGTGGACGGTTCTGGCGGCAGATGCTCGTGTTTGCGCTCACCTGGGCCTGCGCGGACGCCGTGGCGCTCGTGATCGCGGTGTACGGATTCGAGTACTGGGACGAGGCGATCGGAAGGGAACTCTCGCTGACAATCTCCTCGAGCATCGCGCTGGTCCTGCTCCCCGTGCCGGCAGCCGGGTACGGATGCGCGTGGCGGGTGGTGCGCGCCTGGCCGGGTGTGCGCGAGCCTCACGCCGCGCGGCGGATCGCCATTGCCTCGGCCGTGCTGGCGGCTGCGGTGCCCGCGGCGCTGGACCTGGCGGAGTGGAAGTGGCGGGCCGCGAGCGCCACGTCCTCGTACGCGCCGCTGCTGCTCCTGTTTGTCAGCGCGCCCGCGTGGACGTTTCTGTTCGCGGGGCTGACCGCGCGCGGGGCGAGACGCGGAAGTCCTGGCGCGCCCGCGCCGTCCGGGTGAGCGCCCGTCGCCCGGGTGTGGCGACACCCTTTACGCCACGGACGCGCTCGGCCCTCCACTTTCCGCCGTCTCCGGCTTCCGCACCTCCGATAGCGGCTCCCTGAGCGCTGATACAGCGCCCCGGACGCCTCGGGTGCGTCGCGGTGCGGCGGGTCCGCGCCGTTCTCCGGACCCGCACGACTCCAGCATCCAGACCACGAACAGCGCCTCCGGCTTCACCCGCGGACTGCCTTGGGAGACGGACGGATCATCATCTACGGGAAAACCCGTTGACAACGGAATCGTCCGCGATTAATCTACGGGAGGACCCGTAACTGAGGAGCACGGATGGTTGATGAGACACGCCTGACGGGAAGGGAACTGGATGCCATGAGCATCCTGTGGCGCGCCGGATCCGGCACGGTCACCGAGGTGCGGCGGCAGTTCGCCGACTCGCTGGCCTACACCACCGTGCTCTGGGTCCTGCAGACGCTGGAGGAAAAGGGTTTCGTGCGGCATGAAAAGGAAGGCCGCGCCTACCGCTACTATCCCGTCATCGAGCAGCAGGACGCGGGCGGAAGCGCGCTCAGCCGCATCATGGACAAGGTGTTTCACGGCTCCGCGTCCATGCTGCTGGCCCAGCTCGTCAGCGAGCGCCAGCTCCCCGCCGAAGAGCTGCAGCGCATGCGCGACCTGCTGGATGAACGCCTTGGAGAAGAGGAGAACCCATGATCCTCGTGCGCACTCTGGCAGTGGGAATTCTGCTGGCGATGGCGGCGCTGGGCGCGGAGCGGGTGGCGGCGTGGAGCGGCCGGCCGCGCCGGTGGATCTGGCTCGGGGCGCTGGCGGGCTCGCTGATGGTTCCCGCGCTGGCGTTCTGGGCGCCCGCGCTGCTGCCGCAGGTGTCGCGGCTGTGCTGCGGCTTCAGCGCACCCGCGGCCGCGCCGGTGACCGGCGGCTGGATTGACGTGGGTGACGCGCCGGGCCCCGCGCAGGCGGCCCCGGCGCCCAACGGCCCGTCCGCGATGGAGCGGGCGGCGGAGGTGGCGGGATGGGCGTGGCTGATGTCCAGCGGCGCGCTGCTCCTGCTCTTTGCCGTCACGGCCGCGCGGATGCACCGGGCCCGCGCGCGGTGGACGCCGGCCGTGATGGACGGCGCGCCCGTGCTGCTGGCGGATCGCGCGGGGCCCGCCGTCATCGGCGTGCTGCGCCCGGCCATCGTGCTGCCGCGGTGGGTGGCGGACGCGCCGGACGAGGAGCGGCGCCTGATCATCGCGCACGAAAAGGAGCACTTGGCCGCGCGCGACACGTGGGTGCTGGCGGCCAGCGCGGTGCTGGTGGCGCTGGCACCGTGGAACGCGGCGCTCTGGTGGCAGCACCGGCGGCTGCGGCTGGCGCTGGAGATTGACTGTGACGCGCGGGTGCTGGCCCGCGAAGCGTCCCCGCGCGCGTACGGACGCGCGCTGCTGCGAACGGCCGGCGCCTCGCACCGGCTGTCCCCGCTCGCCCTGGCCTGGGGCGAGCCCGCCACGCACCTCGAGCAGAGGATCACCGCCATGACCACCCCTCGACCGCGCCGCATGCGTGCGCGCGCCCTTCCCGTGCTGGCGCTGTGCGCCGCGTCCGTCGTCATCGCCTGCGACGTGGCGGACGGCCGCGGCCCCGTCGCCACCATGAAGACGCTGCGCCGCTCCCCCAATCCGCCCACCCACGCCAACGAGGCCACGTACTGGGAACAGGGCGGCACCGGCATGGTGCAGGTCGGCGTCGGGGCGAGCCCGGCGGAGCAGCGCCGCTTTGGCGTGGGATGGGCGCTCAAGGGCCCCATCGACATCAGCGCGGGGCCGCCGTATCCGTCGTATCCCAACCTGGCGACCGTTGCGTACGTGACGGCGGGCTCGGCCGCGGAAGAGGCGGGCGTGCTGCAGGGCGACACCATCGTTTCGGTGAACGGGGCCGAGGCGCGCCGGCCCGAGGTGTTCGGCAGGATGGACGTGACGGGGGAGCGCTTCGTGATGCGGCTGCGGCGCGGCGGCGTGGAGCGCGAAGTGACGGTCGTGGTGCGGCCGCCGGAGGGTGCAACGGCTGCCCGCGACGCGCAGACACCGCGGGCGGTGGTCCGTGCACGGCCGGCCGCTCCGGCCGCGGACCCCGCGCGCGAGACGCGGACCGCCCCCGCGGCGGTGCACGCGGCGCCGGTGCGCCCCGCGGCCCCGCCGGTGGCGGCCAGCGTCCGGTTCACTCGTCCGGCCGCGTCCGTTGTACCGGCTCCGGCTCCGGCGCCGGCCGTCCAGGCGGCGCGTCCCGCGCAGGACAGCACTCCGCGCCGGGATCCGCGGCGGTTCGGGATGAACTACAGCTATACTGGCAGCGCGCGGACCCTGCCGGACGGGCGCATCGTTCCGTCGGCGCCCACCAGGCCCAGGGTGAGCTACGTGGTTCCGGGCTCTACCGTGGACAGGGCGGGCCTCCAGGTCGGGGACAGCATCATGGCGGTGAACGGGCGCTCGGGTGAGGCTCCCGGACTGTTCCACGGGTCCAATGTGACCGGCACGCGCTTCGTCGTGCGGTTCCGGCGCGACGGCGTGGAGCGTGAGACGGAGTTCGTCATTCCGCCGCCGTCGTCCGAGCCGGCGCCCGCCGCGCCTCGCTGATCGACAGGATGGAGCGCAGAAGAGCCGCCCGGCATGGGCGGCCCTTCTCGCGTTCGGTGGATCTCATCCGCACCACCCGGGCGGTCAATCTCATCCATCCATCACCCTCCCCGATCCGGCCAGCGCGCGCATCCGCGATCGCGATCAGGCGTTTGCCGTCGCTTCGGCCATGGCGATCAGGGTCGTGGTCAGGCGCCGCAGTTCTTCCTCCGTCGCGGTGGTCGCCTTCAATCCGCGGACGGCCATCATGAGAAAGTGCGCCAGGTCCCCGGCGCTCATCCCCCCGCTTTCCGCCATCTCCGGCCGCAGCACCTCCAGAAGCTGCTCGCGGAACCGGTGGTACAGCGCCGTGGACGCCTCGGGCGCGTAGACGGTGGAGTTGGCCAGCAGGTCCGCGCCGTTCTCCGAACCCGCCACGGATGCGAACGGCTCCAGAATCCAGATCTCGAACAGCGCCTCCAGCTTGTCGCGCAGGCTGCCCATTCCCGCCACGACCGCGTCCGCCTTGGCCGCGTTCACACGGCAGTGGTCGTCCATCAGTGCGCTGAAGACCGCCTCCTTGTTGGCGAACGCGGCGTACAGCGACGGGCGCGACATCCCCGACTCGGCGGCGATGTCCATCATCGTCACCTTGCGGTAGCCGTGGCGGTGAAAGAGGCGCATGGCGGCCTCGGTGATCCTGCGTTCCTTGGGATCCATGGACGTCGCGGCGGAGCGGGTGCTTACACTTGACATGATCTGTAAATCCGTTAAACTGCTTTACAGTGATCGTCAACGTGTAACGTATGCGAACGGGAGACCAGATGGAAGCGACCGCGACACCGGCCGGCACCGCACGCCCCGCCCACGGGTTTGCCGCCATGGAAAAGGGCGGCAGCATCGTGCCCTTCGATTTTGAGCGGCGCGCCACCCGTCCGGATGACGTCGCCGTGCGGATTCTGTACTGCGGCGTGTGCCACACCGATATCCACTCCGTGCAGAAGTGGGGCAACGAGTTTCCCCTGGTGCCCGGCCACGAGATCGTGGGCGAAGTCACCGAGGTGGGCGCGAACGTCACCCGCTTTTCCGCGGGCGACAAGGTGCTCATCGGCACGATCGTGGACTCGTGCCGCGAGTGCGAGATGTGCCAACGCGAGATGGAATCGTACTGCCGCGCCTTTCCCACGTTGACGTACGATGGCGTGGACCGTGTGGACGGCACCCGCACGCGCGGCGGCTACAGCGACCTGTACGTGGCGGATCAGCGCTTCGTGTATCACCTGCCCGAGGGGATGGACCCCGCCGCCTCCGCGCCGCTGCTGTGCGCGGGGATCACCACGTACTCGCCGCTGCGCAACTGGAATGTGGGGCCGGGGATGACGGTGGGGATCGTGGGCATCGGCGGGCTGGGGCACCTGGCCATCAAGTTTGCGCGGGCGATGGGGGCGCACGTGGTGGCGTTCACCACCTCCGCGGCCAAGGTGGACGAGGCGATGGCGCTGGGTGCGCACGAGGTGGTGCTTTCGCGCGACGAGGAGCAGATGAAGGCGCAGGCGTTTCGCTTCGACTTCATCCTGGACACCGTGTCCACGACGTACGCGATGGACCCGTTCCTCCTGGCGTTGAACTTTGATGGAACGCTGTGCTCGCTGGGCATTCCCGACACGTTCGACTTCACCCCCGTGCTGCTGACGATGGGGCGCCGCCGCATTACCAGCAGCGGCGTGGGCGGAACGCGCGAGACGGCGGAGATGCTGGAGTTCTGCGCCGAGCACGGCATTGTCGCCGACATCGAGGTGATTGCGCCCGCGCAGATCAACGAAGCCTTTGCGCGGCTGGAAAAGGGTGATGTGCGCTACCGCTTCGTGATGGACATGCAGGCGGCGTGATGTCGGGAAGGGATTGATGCGGGTTCGGGGATCGGTGCGGGTGGCGGGTTCACGGGCGGCCCCCACCCGGGCCGGCACCACCGGCCAACCCTCCCCCGAAAAAGACCGGGGGAGGGTTGGGGCGCGGCTGAGAGCGTGAGCCGTTCCCAAACGATTGTCTCGCGCCTGGCCCTGTTGAGCGAATGAATCCGCCGCTCCAACAGCGGAAAGCCCCGACACGGCGCTATTCGCGCGCCGTTCGGGGCTTCAACCGCATCGCGACCCGCGACCAAGCGCATCCGCGGTCCGCAGTCCACGGCGGCGGACCTCGTGTGTTTCAAAGCACGGTCGCAACCGCTGGACGACGGCCGCGGGCGCGAACCGATGCCGCCGACACGCTGAGGTCTCCCTTCCCCCAGGGGTTTTGGGGGAAGGGTCGGGGATGGGGGCCACTCTCCGCATGCGCCGATGCGTCCGGCCCTCATCCGCCCGCCCTGCCTCCACCTTACCTCAATCCGCGGCGCGCTCGTACTGCACGGGCCAGGGCGCGGCGTGGCCCAGCGCCTTGCCCGCGCGCAGCGGCCAGTACGGATCGCGCAGCATCTCCCTGGCCAGCAGCACCACGTCCGCGCGCCCCTCGCGGATGATGGCGTCCGCCTGGTCCGGCGCGGTGATCATCCCCACCGCGGCGGTCGGCATCCCGGTCTGGGTGCGGATCGCCGTGGCGAACTCCGTCTGGTAGCCCGGCCCCACCGGAATCTGCACCCCCGGCACCAGTCCGCCCGTGGAGCAGTCCACCAGGTCCACGCCGCGCTGGCGCAGCACCTCGGACAGGCGCACCGACTGCTCCAGGTCCCACCCCCCATCCGCCCAGTCCGTGGCGGAGATCCGCACGAACAGCGGCAGGTCCTCCGGCCACACCGCGCGCACCGCGTCCACCACGTCCAGCACCATGCGGATGCGGTTTTCAAAGCTGCCGCCGTACTCGTCCGTGCGCTGGTTGCTCAGCGGCGACAGAAAGGTGTGCAGCAGGTAGCCGTGCGCCGCGTGGATCTCCGCGACCTTGAAGCCGGCCCGCAGCGCGCGCGTGGCGCCATCCACGAACGCCTGGATCACGTCGCGGATCTCGGAGGCGCCCATCTCGCGCGGCACCTTGCTGCTGCGGCCGAACTGGATGGCGCTGGGCGCCCACACCGTTTCCCATCCGCCCTCCTCCACCGGCACCGTCTTGCCGCCCTTCCACGGCGACGCGGTGGATGCCTTGCGCCCCGCGTGCGCCAGCTGAATGCCCGGCACGGCGCCGTGCTCCGCGATCAGCCGCGCGCAGCGGGTGAGGCCCTCCACGTGCTCGTCGCTCCAGATGCCCAGGTCGTCCGGGGTGATGCGCCCGTCCGCGGTCACCGCCGTGGCTTCGGTGATGATGAGCCCCGCGCCGCCCACCGCGCGGCTGCCCAGGTGAGTGTAGTGCCAGTCGTTGGCGAAGCCGTCCCTGCTGCTGTACTGGCACATGGGGCTGACCCCGATGCGGTTGCGCAGCTCCACGCCGCGCATGCGCAGGGGAGAAAACAGATGCGTATCGGACACGGATGACTCGTTGGGGAAAGTGCGTGAGTGCGGTGTGCGGGGTGCGTGAGTGCGCCGCGGCCCATCGCGTCATGTGGATGCCGGTGCACGCGCCGAGCAACCGGCGCGCCAGCGGATCTGCCGGTTGCAAATGTATGTATCCGGTCAAGCATCCCTCGTCCGGTCGATGGCGGAACGTGCGTCCGCCGCCAGTCTCATCCTCCCGATCGATCGACGGGGGGCCCGCCCAGCCGCCACTCCAGGCGCCCGGCTCCGGCGCGACGCGCGCTCCCCTCGTCCACGAAGTTTCTTGGTGATCCGGAGACGGGGCACTACCTTTCATTTACCAACTGTTCAATAATCCGCGTCCACCGCCGGTCCTCGCCCATGACGCCGGTGGGGCGGGGAAGTCAGTCCGTCCACCGACGATGGAGTGCGATGGGGCCCGGCGTGAACGCGCCGGGCCGGCCGGGAAGCTTGCCGGCGGTTCTAGTGTGAGGACGATGCCCCGATGCGAAGCTCCCGGTTCCTGATCCCGTTCACGCTCGGCGCGCTCTGCATGCTCGCGGCGGTGATGGCCGCGGGATGGGCCGTGCCGGAACTGTTCGGGCGCGTGAACGTCGCGCTCGGCTGGGCACCGGCGCCGGCCGTCGCCCCGCACGCGCCCCCGCTGATCGCCGCCGCGCCGCCGATCGTGCCGCCTCCCGCCGTCGTCGCTCCGGCCGCACCGGCGGTGCCTCCCGCTGCCGCGCCGCCCGTCGCCGCTCTGGAGGCGGAGCCGCTGGCGCCCGCGGCCGTCGCGAGCACCGCCCGGCTGCTGATTCCCGTGCAGGGCGTGAAGGCGGCGGATCTGGTGAACACCTACGACCAGTCGCGCGGGCAGGGCCGCCGGCATGACGCCATCGACATCATGGCGCCGCGCGGAACGCCGGTGGTGGCGGCCGCTGATGGGGTGGTGATGAAGCGCTTTCAGAGCGAGCGCGGCGGCATTACGCTGTACCAGCTGGCGCCCGACCAGCGCACCATCTACTACTACGCGCACCTGGACCGCTACGCGCCGCGGATGGTGGAAGGCCGGGCGCTGCGCCGCGGTGACGTGCTTGGCTACGTCGGCAACACGGGGGATGCGGGACCGGGCAACTATCATCTGCACTTCGAGGTGTCCACCACGGCGGACCCGCGGAAGTACTGGGGCGGCGTCAACCAGAACCCGTATCCGCTGCTCCGGTAGCGGCCGGAGCCCCGCATCCGAGCCGCAGCGCCATGCCTTGGCCCCCGACCCATCATGCCTCATCACACGCCGCCGAACCACGGCCTGAGGTGCGTGAGCGCATGAGAACTCGCCGCACCAACCCGCGGAGCCGTCACGGCCAGCCGTGAGCCCGCACCTCACGAAATACGTGGTTTCCGGTGTGAGTTCTCCCCTCTCCGTGCGGCAGTTTGCACGGGGAGGGGCCGGGGGAGGGGCCTCCCCGGCCGGCGTTGAGCAAACCGTCCGAAGCAGAACCGGGTCCGATGGTCCCACCTCCGAAATCGTGGATGACGAGAAAAAAGAGGCCGCACTCACACGAGCGCGGCCTCTTCTCCATCCTGGTCGATGATTGCCGATCAATGATTGCTGATCGATGCTCCACGATCGACGGTCGATCGAGAACGGCGGCGATCGGCCATCCGCGACGCGGACTACGGAACCGGCGTGGCGGGGATGACGGGGCTCCAGCGCGGAAAGAAGCTGTCGCCCTCGCCGTGCAGGCTGATGTTCACCGGCGCGCCGCCCGCCGCGGGGATCACGTACAGGTCCGTCCGCCCGGCACCGCGCCGCGTGGCGGAAAAGGCCAGGTATCCCCCATCCGCCGACCACGTGGGCGTGTACGCGTGCAGTGAGTCCGGCGTCACCGTGCGCCGCCCGGAGCCGTCCGCGTTCATGACCACCACGGACCGGCTGGCCACGTCCGCCGCGCTGGACCCCAGCTCGCACGACGCGAACGCGATGCGCGCGCCGTCCGGCGACCACGCGGGCTCCCGGTCGCCGCAGGGGCGCGGCGCGGTGAGGCGCACGGTGCGCTCGCCGGTGGTGTCGGTCAGGAACAGGCTGGTGCCCATGGAAAAGGCGATCCACTCCCCGTCCGGCGACCAGGAGATGGCGCTGGTCTCCGCGTTCAGCGTGTTGGGCAGCCGCCGCGGCGCGCCCTCGCCCACGGCCGTGATCCACACGCTGGTGCTGAACGCACCCGCCCCGCCCACGAAGGCGATGCGCGCCCCGTCCGGCGCCCACGTGGGGAACCGCGCCCCGTACGCCGCGTCCGTCACCTGCACCGCGGGGGAGCCCGCCAGGTCCTGCACGTAGATCTGCCGCGAAGGCTGCAGCGGCTGGTCCAGCGGCGGGCTGCTGAACGCCAGGCGCAAGCCGTCCGGCGACCACGCCGCCTGCGACGGGGCCGCGCCCACCCCGGTCAGCAGCACGTCCGCCGCGCCGTCGCCGGTGGTGCGAAAAAGCTGGCGGTAGAGCGATCCGGGACGCACCAGCTCAAAGACGATGGGCAGCGCGGCCGGAACCGGCGGCGTGGTGGGCTCGCCGCACGCGCACAGCAGCGCGGCGCACGCCAGAAGCCCCCGCCGTCCCCCGCGCGTGCGGCGCCGCGGGCGCATCACCCGGTGTTCCCCACGGTGACGTTGTCCTGCCCGCCATCGAACAGCCCGCCCCGCACGTTGCCCGACAGCACGTTTCCCGTCACCACGCTGTCACTGCAGCTGAGCACCATCCCGTACTCCTGCAGCTTCACCGGGCGTGTGTCGGAGCACACGTTGCCGGTGACGGTGTGCGCGGACCCCGCCACCGAGATGCCGTGGCCGAACTCCGGCCCCAGCGCGCTGTTGTCGTTGCACTGGTTGCCCATGATGGTGACGCCGGTCACGAAGTCGTTCACCACGATCCCGGTGCGGCCGTTGAGCGTGCAGTTGTTGGCGATGAGGGAGTGCAGGCTGGAGCCCGCGTAGATCCCGCCGTTGCCGGAGCCGGACACGGTGTTGCCCTGCACCAGCGTGGCCGTGGTGTTCACCATCCACAGGCCGAAGCCGCCGGAGTCCACCCCGGAGTTCAGGATCAGGTTGTTGGTGACGCGGTTGTCGGTGGCGGGGTACAGCTCGGGGCGGCGCGGCTCCACCGCGTCCATCAGAATGCCGTGCGTCTGGTTGCCCACCACCGAGTTTCCGTCCAGCAGGCACCCGTGCCCGCCGAACATGGCGATGCCCGCGCCGACGCAGTTCTCCAGCCGGTTGCCCACGACGCGGATGCCGTAGCAGCCGTCTTCGGCCTGCGGATAGATCTCCACGCCGTTGTGCAGGCTGTTGCGCAGGTGGCAGCGCTCCACGAAGCAGTAGCTGCTCTGGTTGATCTCCACGCAGTGCGCGCCCACCGTGCCGTCGATTTCGGTGTCGACGACGCCGCAGCTGGTGGCCTGCTCGTAGATGAACACGCCCCACCAGAAGCCGGTGTCGATCCAGCACGACTGCACGCGGTGGCCGGTTCCGGTCATCCCCACGGCGTGCTGGGCCGCGTCGGGGAGTTCCCGGTGCCGGGTGGTAAGCCCCAGGTCGCGCAGCGTGCAGTCCGCTCCCTCCATGGCCACCAGCGACCGCGCCCCGCGCTCCATCATCGCGAGCTGGCTTCCGCGGCGGCTGGCGCCCGACCACGTCTGCCCGGGCAGCATGGTCAGCGCGCCCGTCAGGTACGTGCCCGGCGGAAAAAAGACCATTCCCCCCGGCCCCGCGGCGTTGCGGGCGGAAAGGATGGCGCGGGTGTCGTCGGTGGTGCCATCCCCCTTTGCGCCGTAGGCGCGCACGTCGCGCACGCCGGGCTCGGTCACCACCGGCTCTGGTTCGGTGGGGCTGCTGTCACAGCCGGCCAGCAAGGCGGCGCCGGCCAGCGATCCCAGCCGCGCAAGGGCGCCGCGACGGGAAAGCGGAGCCGCGGGCCAGCGGGGGGGATTGGGGTTGCCGCTCATGCTCGGCGGGAGTGCGGGTGTGTCAGTGGGGCGAGCGGACCCGCCGCGCAGGGCAGTCCGCAGGTCGGAAACGGGTGGCGGAACGGCGCTCAGGCCGCGCGGGCCAGGGGAGAATGGCGGGTGGCGGATTCGCGCACAGTGGCGCAACACTATCGCGCCGCGCGCCGCAGAGCAATCCCCGAACGTGCCGCCGTCCGGCCGGCGCGTGCGCGTCCAGACAGTGGAACTATCGTTTACATACCCGCGGGGCGGAGGGTGGAAAAGCGGCGGATGCGCCGTCCCGGAAGGCTTCCGCGCGAAGCCGCGGAGACACGGGGAGGGAAGTGAGGACGGGAATTTTCCGTCTTTTCCCTCCCGCGCGGCTCCGCAGCTCCGCGCGAGAAACTCCATCCGGCCACGGCGCGGCGGTCAGATCCTGCGCAGCGCTTCGGGCTTGTGGGCGGCCTCGGCGCCAGACCGGTCGCTGCGCACCAGGAACTCGGGTTCCTCCGCCGTGGCGGCCACCTTGTGCCCCTTGACGTGCGTCTCGTGCGTCAGCTTCTTTTCTACGCGCCCCGTGGTTTTTCCCTGCGAGGTGTTCCACTCCACGTGATCGCCGGGCTTCAGTTCATCCGCCATCCGCGCCTCCCGAGTCCAGGGTGAGCGGGGCCGGGCGGCAAGCCTCGTACCGGGGCGTGCAAACCCTGTACAATCCGCCTCCCCTTCCGCCGTCCCATCCCATCCCGATGCAGACCCCGACACCGGACGCCGCCTCCGGCCATCCCGCCGCTCCCTCGTTCCCCGAAAGCTCTCCGCACGAGCCGCAGGTGCGCCCGTGGGAGCTGGAACTGCTCATTTCCGGCGCCGTCGTCTTTTCGCTGCTGCAGCTGCCGGGGTGGGTGGACGGCCAGTATTACCGCACGCGCGTGCACGCGGACGGCGGCACCTTTCTGGGCGCCATGATGCTGTACGTGTACATCAAGGTGGCCCTGTACACGCTCATCATCTTCTTTCTGACGCACCTGGCCGCGCGCGGGTACTGGGTGGGGCTGATCGGGCTGGAGTCGGTGTACCCGCGCGGCATCAACTGGGACAACACCACCTACGGCCCCGTGTCGACGGAGCTGTACCGCCGGTGGATGGGGCGCATCCAGTCCCAGATTGATGCGGCGGACCGCTTCTGCAGCGTGCTGTTTCCGCTGGCGTTCTCCCTGGTGTCGCTGTGCCTGTACAGCCTGCTGGTGATGGGGCTGCTGGCGGGGGTGGCCTATCTCGCCTCGAAGGGGATGGGCGTTCCGGCCGCGTTTGCGCCGGTGTTTCTGGGCGTGGGCGCGCTGCTCGCGGTGCTTCCCGCGATGCTGCTGCTGCTGGACCGGCGGTACGGCCCCGCGGCGAAGCCGGACGGGCCGGCGCACCGGGGGCTGCGCGGGCTGGCGGCGGCCGTGTACTACCTGAGCGCCATGCCCGCGGTGGGCGTGATGTTCATCACGCTGTACAGCAACGCGCGCCGCGGGATGCGGCGTCCGATGCTGATGGCCGGCGTGGGCCTGCTGTTCGCCTACGTGTTCGCGCACGACGTGATGATCGGGTACGGGCTGCTGCGGGTGGGCGGCTCGCCGTTTTATCCGGACGAGGCGGGCGAGATGGCGGTGACGGGCGCCTTCTACGCCGACCAGCGCGTGCCCGGCGAGGTGCGGGAGCGGGCGCCGTTCATCCAGTCGGAGGTGATCGAGGGCCCGTACGTGCGGCTGTTCATCCCCTACGTTCCCATGCTGCACGGCGAATCGCTGCCGGAGCAGTGCCCGGGGGTGCGGCCGGTGAACGAGGGCGGGGTCCGGATCGGGCGCGCGGTGCCGGTGGAACCCGGGCGGACCGGCGCGCTGCTGGCGTGCTGGACGCGGCTGCAGCCGGTGGCGCTGAACGGAAAGCCGATCGCGCCGGCGTTCCGCTTCGCGACGGACCCGGAAACGGGGATTCGCGGCATCGTGGCCCACATCCCGGTGCAGGGGCTGCCGGCGGGGCAGAACCTGCTGACCGTGGCGCGCGCCCCGCGCACGGCCGAATCGCGCCGCCGCCGCCCGGAGAAGCCGGAGCCGTCGTATATCTGGTTCTGGCTGTAGGGAGGGAGGGGAAGTGCGTGAGTGCGGGGTGCGTTAGTGCGTGAGTGCGAGGGATGGCGGGGATGGATGCCGGTGCGTCGGGGCGGGCATCACGGCGGCCCCCACCCGGGCTCGTACTACTCGCCCACCCTCCCCCAAAAAAGACTGGGGGAGGGTTGTCGGCGGGCGGATGGGCCGGCGTGTGGGGCGGAGTTCGTCGCGTGAGCGAACCCCGTTGAGCGAATGAATCCGCCGCTCGAACAGCGGGAACCCCCGACACCGGCCGCTGGCGCGTCCGGTTCGGGGCTTCAACTGCGTCAGGAGCGCCCGCGAGGGGTGCCATCCTGCGTCCGCAACCTCTTCGTCCGCGATCGATCTTCGCCCGCCACCTTCTCGTCCGCGATCGGTCCTGCGGCGCGCCATGCTCCCCGCGACGAGCGAACTCCGCCCGCAATCCGCCGCGCGTCTGTTGCGGTTGAAGCCCCGAACGGCGCGATTCGCGCCGTTCGGGGCTTTCGGCTTTCGGAGCGGCGGATTCCTTTGTTCCACCCATTCCGTCCACGCACCGAACTCCGCCCCGCACGCCGGGCCACCCGCCGCCGACAACCCTCCCCCAGAGGTTACACCGGAGCAGCCAAAGGAGCAACATGCAGGCGGGAGAACGAATTTTCTGCGGCGCACGCGCAACCTGCACGCTGAAATCCTCCGTTCTAAGCAGCCTGCACGGGCGTACTGACACCTCCGTTGACACCAGCCCGGCGGGCAGCACCGCTGGGCTGGTGTGTCCGGTGTCAATTGCCCGAACCGAACCCGTGCCCGTTGTCAGACAGTCCAGATTCGGAGCTTGTCGGCGCTCCGGGATCGGTAGACCGCCCCGCACCGATATATCCGCCGCCCGCACTTCCGTCGTAGCTCCGACCACCGTTTCCCAGGTAGCCGTTTCCGTCTAGCACGGGTTCGGTGCTGGCGCCTGTATTCCGTCAGGGTGAGGGTGGCACATCGGACGAGTGATTCCGACCGGAATAGGCTGGACGCCTTACGTGCGACGGCGAGAAACCGAAAGGCGGAAAAATCGGAACGGCAGGCTTGGGGGGGACAAGCCCCCGCTCGCCTGCCGTGGCTTATTGCGTGGCCGTTCGGCGCCACGCGCCATCTCACGGGCGGCGGGCGCTCTATAGCTCTGAAACTGGCAGGCCGCGCACTTCTCGCGAAATGCACGGCCTGAGTTCCTGTCACCGCCTGAATGTCTGGAGCCCCAGCGCCACGTACGAGATAACAAGAAGCGCCACAAGGCCCCACGTGGGAGGCACCCTGTTCTGGCGCACCACCCGATAGGCTGAGAAAGCAAGAAGTGCCCACCCTGCAAGGAAAAGCAGTGGCCAACCTGTCGCGCTCCACGGTTCGGAACTACCCGCCGCCTTCTCCAGAGCGAGCCAGCCTAACGCGCGGAGTTGATCGGCGATCCCGATGATGGAAGCCGCGCCCACCGCCCACATCACACGGCGGAAATAGCGCCATTTGCGGCCATCTGCTGCGTTCTCTGGCTCCGCTCTGTGCTCCAGATAACGAGTCATCCTTTTCCTCAGCTATCAGATGGTGGGAAGGACGATGGCGACGCCACATGCAGTAGCCGCTGTCCCCAAGGTGATGAAGCTGACTCCCGTCGCCGACCGTACTGCACCAATCGCAGCATCCATCCGGAGTTTAGCCTGTTCTACCCTGTATTCCCAGAGTCCTTTTGCTCCGGGCTCCAAGTAGTCGGGATTTGCGTAGATCATATCCAGCATCCGCCGGGCCGAATCGTATTCTTGGCGGGCTGACCACCATTCGGAAAACGATCCTGCTACGGCATCGAAAGCCGCCAATGACCCGAGCGCACCGAGAACGCAGATCGCGAATGCGACCGGGCCTTGTTCGTAGGGGGTCACTGTGGGCGGCTGGGACGGACCACCCCCGCCTCCCGAACCTGTCCCGCCCCCGCCCCCGCCCCCGCCACACTCACCGAAATAATAGCAGTTGGTGTAGTCCTCTATTGGCTGCGATGGTGAGTTGCAGCCCCCGTCCTCGTAAGACAATCCGCCGTACTGGCACCCGGTCACCACCACCGTGGGAAGCGTGCAGCAATCACCGGTGCCGAGGTTAGACATGTGAGTCGGTGCGGGCTGCTGCGCCTGCTGCTTGCTGGACACCTTGAACCAGCGATTCATGCGCGCAAGCGCAGCATCCGTTGCCGGAATCGTGCACCGCGCCAAAACCACCACTTCACGACCAGCGTAGCCCCGGTAGATGTACCCACGCTCCGCGCCAGTCGGATGCACCTCAGAAGTGGGGAACGGGACACGCATTTCGCGCGTGCGGAAAACGCCCGTCTTGTCCTTGATCTGGAACTCGCACGTATATTCCGCCTGCCCCTGCGGAACGTAACGCACCCCCCCCGCCCGCTGAGCAACCGCCCCGCTTGTCTCCCCGGAAGCAACCGATTCCGGCGCTGTCACTGCGTCCGCACAAGCCGTGGCGGACAGTAATCCGACGACTGCAATGAAATGGCGCAATCTCATCTGCATTGTACACGTTCCGCGTGGAAAGGTAAATGGGCGTACTTCACATCGATTGAGAATACCCGGCTTACGCTGCTCTCTTCTCGCAACTCCGCGCTAGATTTCGGATGAACGGCAGCACGCGAGTTCGCCAACCGAGCGGATGGGAGGCGGCGCGCGTGGGCCGGGGTAAAACGGTTTGTCTTGCCGTGCGGGGAAACCGGTGCCTAACTGGAGTGCGGCGGCGGAGTCGGGGCACTCCAGTCTGCATGCCTCCGAAGTTGACCGATCCACGGTGGAGGTGCGACCCCGGCGGCCAGGTACAGCCTTTCAACTTCGGCCATGAGGAACGCGGCAGCGTGGTCCCGTTGCGTCTCTGCCATCCCGTTAAGAAGGATGCGGATGCAATTGGCGCAGGTAGCTGCGTCAAACTCCGTCACTGCTCGTGCTCCGTATCGTCTGCGGATTCGCGGAAGCTGTCGGGACTGCCCGAGCGGGGCCGTCTCTGGCGACGCGCGGCCAGTGCGAACCATTCGGCGCCGTCATCATCACCGCGTGCCAGCGCGATACGACGCAGGCCGCGCAGCGCCTGCACGCGAGCGTCACGGGAACCGAAGCGCCGCCCCGCTTTGAACGCCTTGCGGTAGTACCATTCAGCCCGTGAGATGCCGGCCGGTACGCGTTCGTATATGGCGCCGAGTGCCGCCAGACTCGCCGCGTAGGCTCTCCCGTCTTTTTCCCGTCGGGCGAGGGTCAAGGCACGACGGAGCCACGACACGGCGCGGGCGTCCTGCTCTGCCTCCGACGCGCAGACGCCCGTATAAAGCGCCGCTTCCGCGAAATCCGGGCAGACCAGCGCCCCCGCCTGTGCAAACGCAATCGCCGTATGTGCCAGCCGCTCACGACGCGCCCAGGTAGCGACTTCCAGACAGCAGATCGTGACGATGCTGGCATCGGCCCCCACCCCGAGGGTCAGCATTCCGTTTAGCGTATCCACGGGAGACGCGATGGCGTCTGGCAGCAGCGTATCCGTCAGTTCCTCCACGCGGCGGACCACGCTCTCCATCGTGAACAGATGCCCCCGTTTGTCGGGCGGGGTGGCTGCCCACAGTGACAGGTCCCGCACCGTGCGCCAGAGAACTAGACCAAGTTCGCCCCTGCACTCCCACAGAACGTGGGCGCCCTCCATCGTCTCGGCCGGATCGTGCAGGATGGCGGGCGGCACGCACCAGCTGCGCGGAGTACCGTGCTGCCTCTGACGAGAGCGTTTACGCGGTCGTGGCGCGATTGCATTTGTCTGCGGCGGGTCATCCATTTCGGAAGTCTCCGCGTCCGGTCCAGACTGTCAGTTGCCACTCCCGAAAAACCCGCCCCTGTCTTCCGGGAAATCTAAATACCACAAACCCTTGTAGAGCCGGGGCGATAGCCGGTCGTCACCTGTTTCGCTGACTGGCGAGTTTTTCTTCGGTTCTTGTTCCGGCTCAAGAACAACAGGGGCTTCGCTGGTCGGCTTTGAGTGTAGGGCAACAGGTTTAGCGTCATTCACCATCTTTGTGAATCTCCTCGCCGCTACGGCTGTTCTGACACGTTTTTCCGCTCCGCACACCGAACCTATGGCGGTGTGCGCCCGCCGTCCGGGCAATTTTCCTGTTCGTGAAATTAAAGGGCCGCTCCTTGTAAGCCAAACCGCTGGGCGCCAGCGGACGGGGGCATATGACCTCAGTTTGACCCCCCGAAGCTGGCGGAATATGTATGGGACTGCTATCGTACCCAAACAGCTATCTGCCCAGCTACGCGCCCGAAAAACAGGAGGAAGCTCATGAAAACGCTGTCTCGCCGCATTTGGGGTGTATCGCTACTTGGCCTCGGTTTGATTTTGAACGGCTGTTCCAGCAGCGCTCCAACGAGCGTCGCAGAACCCGATTCACGCGCTGTTTACGACAATGGAGTAACGTTCGGCTCCGGAAGTCGCTCCGACGGGGACACCTCAGAAAACAGAACGGCCGCCGATTCGGGATCGGCGGCCAGAAATGGCGTCACTTTTGGGTCTGGCAGTTAAAGGGGTGTTGCTTCGCCTCAGGCGGCCCGAGCCTCTCCCCACGGTGGCGGCCACGGGCCGACCCGTGGGGACCAGATCGAAATTCGGTGCCCGATCTGCTGAACGAAGTCCCGAACCTCTCCGCTGACACCCTGCTTGGGGGGCGACACGGTGCGCTGCTCTACCATCCGCGTCAGTTGTCTAATCAGTCGCACGGCCTCTTTGTCGTTCCGGGTTAGTGCGACCGTCAACGCGGATTCCGCGTCTCGCGCGGCAGAATCCCAATCCCCTAAAAGGCGGCGGGAATCCGCGAGGTGCCATCGGACGGCGGGTTCCATGACGGGATGATTGGAGACGAGCTTTTCAGCGCGGCGGCGCAGCACGACTGCTTCTTCCACGTCTCCCGCTCCGGCAGAAGCACGTGCCGCCAGCGCAACAACTGCCGCACGTGCTCCCCCTTGATCCACCACCTTGAGAACACGCTTCAACAGCCAGGACGCAGCGCGGTAATGGCGGGCTAGGATGAGCAGGAGTCCGACATCCGCTGCGAACAACGGAAGCCGTGGGTGATTCTTCGGATACCAAAGCAAGGCCCGTCGTGCTCTGACCGCTGCTTCCGCCAAGTGCCCCCGCACGATCAACAGAGCGCACAAGTCGTGCTGAGCTGATGCCGCGAGTGAAGGCGGCCCGTGCTTGTAAGCGAGGCGTGAACCCGCATTCAAGTGCTTCCGTGCCCCTGGCACCCTGCCTAGCTCCTGAAACAGTCTGCCGTAGCCGAGATGCCCCCATACCCGCTCAACCACATTCCTTCGCTCAAGAGCCAAACTAATTCCGCGCTGAAACCAGATTTCCGACCGGTCGTAGGCGTGCGCATTCCGCGTGAGGCGCCCTGCTAAGTTAGCGAGTTTCGGGTTGGTGTCGTCTATGAGCGCGCCAGTTTCCGCCAACTCGATAGCGGTTTGTTCGTGCTCTCCCGTGAGCGCCCAACTGGCGAGCGATTCGCAGGCAGCACCGACCCGGCTAACGTCCACGGTGAGCGGATCACGCTGCACACCGAAGATCACATCCAAGTGCGGCGACAACTCTGGTGCGGATGAGTACGCGTCCCGCCGCTTGGCTACGACGTCCGGTGTCGCTGGACAAAAGAGTTTACCGCGAACCACTTCATCCGCAGCAGCCCAATCGCGAAGGTGTCTCACCTGCTGCCAGAGCACCAACGCCAGCGGTTCCGGAAGCTCCTGCAGGATCTCCCCTTCCCGGTGCCGTGGGCGAGGGGGCACCGGTATAAGCCGTTTGTCGGCCATTGTCCGCCGGGGAATTGGGGGTGGCTCCTAAACGTCGGCAAAAGGTCACTATCCGACAGAATACGCCGGAGAGAACGCACCCGCCAGTGCCTATAGAATGGGTTTTCGAGGGTGGGAAAGGTCACCACACGAGCCTAACGCGACGTGCCCTGCAGCCTGTCGGAAGCCATTCCGGCCATCGCACGCGCCGTCTCTGAACCATACAGATCTGTAACGCACAACTGCCTGCCCTGTCCCGCATTTCGGGACAGGGCTTTGTCGTTGGCGGTGGATGGCCACACGTAAAATCCGGATGAGAGGATGGTGTGACCCATGGTTAGGACGGCGCACGTGCCGGGCAATGACAGAACGCTTTGGCGCGCGTCACGGTACCTCGTGAAAGGGCGGCGAACACCGGGAGCCAGCAAGGGGAAAAAGGCGCCTATGTGCTTCGCTTCGCTCGCAGGCGCCTTTTTCCCCGCACGAGCCACGAAATTCTCCGCGAAGTCTACGACGAAGTACCGTACGAGGTGCTGCAACGGCAATGCAAATCCTTGCCGATCAGCGCCGGATGGCCTGAAAGGGTCTTTTGCACCGAGTATTGACACCCCCCTTTCTGGCGCGCTCCGGGGGAGAGGGTGTAACCGGCCAAATTGCATGCAACTTAGCGGGAGAGAGAGTGCTTGCATGCCCTGGCCGGGAAAACCTCCCCCAGTCTTTTTTTGGGGGAGGGTGGCGAGTAGTACGAGCCCGGGTGGGGGCCGCCCTCAAGCCCGCCCGACGCACCGGCACCATCCCCACCCTCACGCACCCCGCACCCCGCACTCACGCACTTCCCCTCCTCCCAGCACTCACGCCCGGCCGCGTGTCGTACCCGCATACCAACCTCTTTCCGCGCCCGGAGTGCTACTCCTTTCGCACCCGCCAAGGGCGGTGCAGATTGGCCTGGTCCCCGGTCCGCGAACCCAGGGCCGCCACCGGCGGTGGCGCTCGAATCACCCGCATCCTGGTGTACCGAATGTTCTCCACGCGCACTCACCTGCGGGGCGTGCTGCTGGCGGCGGCCACGCTGGCCGGGGCCGGCCCCGCGGCCGCGCAGGGCGGCTACCTCACGCCGCCCGATCCCATCCCCGCCATCCTCAACGCCCAGCCCACCCCGGCCGTGCTCGTGGGCCGCGACCGCCGCACGCTGGCGCTGCTGGCCCGCGAGGGGATGCCCACCATCGCCGAAATGGCCGAGCCGGAACTGCGGCTGGCCGGGTTCCGCATCAGCCCGCGCACCAACGGCATCAGCAGCACCCGCGCCTCGTACAGCACCGGGATCACCTTTCAGGACCTGGCCAGCGGCACCACCCGCGTGGTGCGCCTGCCGGCCGGCGCGCGCATCAGCTACCCGTCGTGGTCGCCCGACGGACGCCGGCTCGCCTTTGTGAACGTGGGCACCGGCGGGCTGGAGCTGTGGGTGACGGACGTGGCCAGCGGCGAGCCGCGCCGCGTGACCGGGCCGGAGCTCAACGCCACCATGGGCACGCCGTACGAGTGGCTGCCGGACAACTCGGGCTTCATCGTGGCGCGCGTGCGCCCCGGCCGCGGCGCCGCGCCGCGCGCCTCCGAGGTGCCCACCGGCCCCATCATCCAGGAAAACCTGGGCCGCTCGGCCCCGGTGCGCACCTACCAGGACCTGCTGACCAACGCCACCGACGAGGCGCTGTTCGACTACTACTTCACCAGCCAGCTCACCCGCGTGCCGCTGGCCGGCGGGCGGGGCACGGACCTGGGCGCGCCCGGCATCTACGCCAGCTTCGACATCGCCCCTGGCGGGCAGCACCTGCTGGTCACGCGCGTCAAGAAGCCGTACAGCTACGTGGTGACGGCGGGCAACTTTCCGCAGGAAATCGCGGTGCTCGACGCCAGCAACGGCCGCGCGGTCAAGATGATCGCCGACGTCCCGCTGACCGACAACCTGCCGTCGTCGTTTGACGCCGTGCGTCCGGGGCCGCGCCAGGTGCAGTGGCGCTCCGACGCGCCGGCCACCCTGGTGTGGGCCGAGGCGCAGGACGGCGGCGACCCGCGCCGCACCTCCGCCGTGCGCGACCGCGTGGTCATGCAGACCGCGCCGTTCACCGCCGCGCCGGTGACGCTGGCCGAGCTGGACCAGCGCTTCGGCGGCATCTTCTGGGGCCGCGACGACCTGGCGCTGGTGGGGTCGCGCTGGGTGAACACCCGCCGCGAAAAGCGCTGGGTGGTGAACCCGTCGTCGCCGGGCACCGCGCCGCGCCTGCTGCGCGAGCGCAGCTACGAGGACCGCTACGGCGATCCGGGCTCGCCCATGTTCACCACCAACGCCGCGGGCGCGCCGGTCATGCTCATGACGGCCGACGGACGCGGCGTGTACCTGACCTCGGGCGGCGCCTCGGAGCGCGGCGACTATCCGTTCCTGGACGTGATGGACCTGGGCACCGGCCAGAGCCGCCGCCTGTGGCGCGCCGAAGACCCGTACTACGAGAACGTGGTGGCCGTGCTGAACCCGGAGGGCACGCAGCTGCTTACCCGGCGCGAAAGCATCACCGAGGCGCCCAACTACTACGTGCGCAGCCTGTCGGGCGGGGCGCCGCGCGCCATCACCCGCTTTGCCGATCCCGCGCCGCAGCTGGCGGGAATCCAGCGCCAGCTCATCAGCTACGAGCGCGCGGACGGCGTCAAGCTGAGCGGCACGCTGTACCTGCCGCCCAACTACGACCAGCGCCGCGACGGCCCGCTGCCGCTGCTGATGTGGGCGTATCCCACGGAGTTCCGCGACGCCGCGGCGGCCGGCCAGGTGAGCGACTCGCCCAACCGCTTCTCGCGCCCGGGCGGCATCAGCCACCTGTTCATGCTGCTGGCGGGGTACGCCGTGCTCGACAACCCCACCATGCCCATCGTGGGCGAGGGGCAGAACGAGCCCAACGACACGTACATCGAGCAGCTGGTGGCCAGCGCGCAGGCCGCGGTGGACAAGGTGGTGCAGATGGGCGTGGCCGACCGCGACAAGATCGCCGTGGGCGGCCACTCGTACGGCGCGTTCATGACGGCCAACCTGCTGGCGCACAGCGACCTGTTCCGCGCCGGCATCGCGCGGAGCGGCGCGTACAACCGCACGCTCACCCCGTACGGCTTCCAGGCGGAGCAGCGCACGTACTGGGAGGCGACGGACACGTACACGCGCATGAGCCCGTTCACGTACGCCAACCGGATCAACGAGCCCATCCTGCTGATCCACGGCGCCAACGACGACAACAGCGGCACCTTCCCCATCCAGAGCGAGCGCTTCTACGCGGCGCTCAAGGGGCAGGGCGCCACGGTGCGCTACGTCGTGCTTCCGCTGGAGCCGCACGGCTACCGGGCCCGGGAAAGCACCATGCACACGCTGGCGGAAATGATCAACTGGATGGACCGCTACGTGAAGAACGCCGGCCCGCGCACCCCCGCGGCGGCTCCGGCGGCCGCCCGGTAAGCTCCCCGGCGGTTTTCGGTGGATGACATAAATCGCGGCGGACCGTCCATCGGTCCGCCGCGATTCTCGTTTTGTCCTATGCCTTTCGTCCCTTTCACGCGGAGGACGCGGGGGTGGCGGATGTGCGCGGGGGAACTGATCAACAACGGATTCATCACGCAGAGCAGCAGAGCAGCAGAGCAGCAGAGGAAACGCACGGACACCATCAACCCTGTCCCTGTCTGTTCTCTGCTGCTCTGCTGCTCTGCGTGAGATTGCTGTTGCCCTTCCTCCGTGCCCTCCGTGCATCCTCCGTGACCTCCGTGTGAAACGGCAGTTCCGTCAAAGCTCTGCACGCGCAGAAACACTGGCCGGGGCTGGCGGTTTGCGAGCCGGCGGGCTAGCGTGTCCGCTCCCGCCGCGGGACCCGCCAGACACACCAGCACAGGACACACGACGATGCAGTATCCCCTTCAGCTCTCCTTCAAGCTGCTTGCCCTCGCTCCGCAGATCTACGTGCGCGACTCCACCGGCACGGTGCGCATGTACGTCAAGCAGAAGCTCATGAAGCTCAAGGAGCAGGTGGTGGTGTTCGCCAATGAGAGCATGACGCAGGAGCTGTATCACATCCGCGCCAACAAGGTCATCGACTGGTCGGCGCAGTACAACTTCACCACGCCCGACGGCACGCCCATCGGCGCGGTGCGGCGCAAGGGAATGCGCTCGCTGTGGAAGGCGCACTACGAGATCATGAACGGCGACCAGCTCGCCTTCAATCTGCGCGAAGAAAATCCCTGGGCCAAGGTGGGCGACGCGCTCTTCTCGGAAATCCCGGTGCTGGGCATCTTTGCCGGCTACGTCTTTCATCCCAAGTACATCGTCACGCGCCCCGACGGGCAGGTGGTGATGCGCGCCAGCAAGCAGCCGGCGTTCATGGAAGGCAAGTACGCCATCGACAAGCTCGCCGAACTGACCCCGGAAGAAGAGGGGATCTCGGCGCTCAGCATCCTCATGCTGCTGCTGCTGGAACGCCGCCGCGGCTGATGCACCGCAACCGGGCGGGGATCGCGCTATCCGGGGTCCCCGCCCGCCTCTTTTCCCCGCGCCGCCCCGGCGCACCCTTCCCGCAGGTGTTCTTGATGACCAGAAAGCTGATCCTCGCGCTCCTCGCTCTCGTGCTGGCCGCCGCCCCCGCGTGGGCCCAGCCCGCCGCCGCGCCCGCCACCGCCGCCACCGCCGCCACCGTGCGCCAGCCCGGCCCCGAGTCGCTGGCCCTGGCGCGCGAACTTCTTCGCGTGGCCCGCGTGGAAGAAGGCATCTACCGCGCGTTTGAACTCGGCGTGCGCCAGGGCGCGGGGGACTCCGCCACCCCCGAGCTCATGACCATGGTCGGCGAGGCGTTCCGGGACGAGTTCAAGTGGGCCGAGGTGGAGCCGCAGATCAGCGCCCTGTACGCGGGGCTGTTCTCGGACGATGAACTGCGCGCGATGACGGCCTGGCACCAGACCCCCGTCGGCCGGCGCGTCGCCGAAACCACCGCCGAGCTTTCGCTCGGAAGCCAGACGATCATGGGCCCGTACATGCAGGCGCTGATGCCCCGGATCATGGAGCGTGTGCAGGAAGCCGCGGAGTGGCCCACGCCCGGCGGCCGCTGATCCGTCCGCGATCCACTCCCAACTCCAGGCGGTCCATGGCACGTCCTCCCTTTCGCGGCAACGTCGTCGTCATCACCGGCGCCTCGGACGGGATCGGGGCCGAGATGGCGCTGCAGCTGGCCACGCAGGGCGCCCGCATCGTCCTGGCCGCGCGCGACGAGGCGAAGCTGCAGGCCGTCGCCGCGCGGTGCCGGCAGCTGGGCGGACAGACGCTGGTCGTCCCCACGGACGTGGCGGTGCAGGCGCAGTGCGAGACGCTGATGGAGCGGGCGGTGGCGGAATTCGGGCGCATCGACACGCTCGTCAACAACGCGGGGATCAGCATGTGGGCGCGCTTCGACGAGCTCACCACGCTGGAGCCGTTCGAGCGGATGATGCGGGTGAACTACATGGGAAGCGTGTACTGCACCTGGTACGCGCTTCCGCACCTGAAGAAGTCGCGCGGACGCATCGTGGGCGTGTCCAGCCTCACGGGCCGCGCCGGCGTGCCCACCCGCAGCGGCTACGCGGCCACCAAGCACGCCATGGCCGGTTTCTTCGACTCGCTCCGCATCGAGCTGGCGGACGAGGGCGTCACGGTGACGATGGTGTATCCGGGATTCGTATCCACGGCGATCCGCGAGCGGGCGATGGGGCCGGACGGCACCGCGCTGGAATCCAGCCCCGTCCACGAGGCGCGGGTGATGACGCCGGAGGAGTGCGCGCGCATCATCATCGCCGCCATGGCCGGGCGGCGGCGGGAAGTGGTGATGACGGCGCGCGCCAAGGTGGGGCAGTGGATCAAGCTGATTGCCCCCGGCGTGGTGGACCGCATCGCGCGGCGCGCCATCGAGCGCGGCGAGTAGGGCAACCCTGCGCGCGGACCCGGCTTCCAACGGGGGTGTACGACCCGCTCAACCCCTTGCCGCAGGAAAAGATGCGCATCCGCACCCTGTTTTCCGCCCTGCTCCCGCTGCTCGCCCTTCCCCTGGCCGGCAACCGCACGCTGGGCGATAGCTCGAGCTTGGGCGGGAGCCGGTACGTGTTCGGAGAACGGCTGGTGTCCGGCTACTACACCATCAGCTGGGAGCAGCAGAGCTTCAGTCCGTGCGTGCCGGGCCAGGCGCGCGGCCCCCGGATGGGCGGCACCGGCTGGTGGGTGACGGATGCGGGGCCGGTGGCCGCCAGCTACCGCGACCTGGTGGAGAACGAGTACGGCACCATCTTCATCACCGTTCGCGCGGACGTGACGGATGAGGGGATGTTCGGGCACATGGGGATGTACCGCCGCGCGGTGGCGTTCCGCGAAATGCTGCAGGCCAAGCGCGCCGAGCCGGACGACTGCGACCGCGTGACCGCCGACAGCACCCGCGCCGTCCGCACCGACTGACGCGCATCGGGTGGATGAAGGAGAGGGCCGGCCGGGATTCGCTCCCGCCCGGCCCTCTTTGCGTCCTTCCACCGCGTTCCAGCCCGGCGCGGAGAACCGCCGTCGCCGCGACGATGGCGGACAGCCTCACGGACAGGCGTGAGGGTTCAACCGGCCTCGATCGCGGGGTGAATCCGCTTCGTTCCGCCACCCCGGACGGCGGGAGCAGACGTCGTCGGCATCGGCGCGCGGGTCAGCGGTAGCCCATCGCGGAAAGCTGGCTCTGCACGACCCAGAAGAGCACGCCGGAAAGCACCGCGACCAGGGCGAACAGCGTCCAGCCCAGCGGGGTGAGCGTGGGCGGGGTGCGGGTGGTGTCCCGGTAGTGCATGCGCGAGCCCAGCGCCACGAACGCCACGCCGAACACCAGCGCGAGCGGCACCAGCACGTACGCCGCCTTGAGCTGCATCGACACTTCCGGCGCGCCCGCGCGGGCCTTTTGCAGCGGCAGCAGAATGGCCCACCACCCAACAACCCCTGCGATCACGATCGACAGCACGCCGCCCAACCGGATCTTCAGATCCTGGCTCATCTCATTCCGTCCGTCGTCTGCGTGATCGGGAGCAGGCTCATCCGGGCAGATCGCGGATGGTGCGCCGCCCCGTCGGAGGATCGCGAGTAGCACGATCCCCGCCACCCGAGAATCTGTCCCGCGAGTCCCGATGGCGAGGCGCCGCGCGAACCTTTCGCCGCAGTCCGCGAAGGCGGACTTCGCGCCGTTGTTGCCGCGACTTCAGTCGCCCCAGCCGGCCCTCTCGCGGCCACCCGGTCCGCACGTAGGGCATTTCCCGCTCGCGGCGCGCGGGGCGCATCCCTATCTTGCGGCGTGGCGGATGCGGTTCATCCGCCGTGCCCTCATCCGTCTGTCAGGACAACCATGGCCCAGGTGGCTCCCGGCGCTCCGGACCCGTACGATCCGGTACAGCGCCGCAAGAACATCCGCACGCTGATCCTCGTCACCCTGGCGCTGATCGGCTTTGCGTTCATCCCCGCCTCGCTGCGCCGCATGGAGGCGCCCGAGGAGAACTTCGGGTCATTCCAGGAGGCGCAGGAGGCCCGCGCCACGGACCGGGGACTGCTTCCATCGTTCGTCCCCGCCAACGCGACGGAGATCTACACCCGCTTCAACCGCGACCGCGACCAGCGCTTCGTGCGCTTCACCTACACCGACGACGCGCTTTCCACGCTGACGGACGGCATGCGCCCCGTTTCGGCGGAGCGGCAGAAGTCACTCACCGTGCCGTCGCCCGGGTGGAGCAAGTGGTGGCCGCTGAGCTCGCGCACCTTTTCCGGCGGTCAGGGCGAGTACCTGAAGGTGTGGGAAATCACCACCGGACCGGACCGCGGCTTTCTTGCCATCGATCCGCGGACCAAGCACGCCTACTTCTGGAACCGCTGAGGCACCATGGCCGTAAGCCCCGACTTTCGCGAGTTCGTGCTGGAGCAGATGGGCCGCGTGGCGCCGGTGAGCGGAAAGTCCATGTTCGGCGGGGTGGGCGTGCGCAGCGAGGGGGTGTTCTTTGCGCTCATCAGCGGCGGCTCGGTGTTTCTGAAGGTGGATGACACCAACCGCCCCGACTACGAGGCCGCCGGCATGGGCCCCTTCGATCCGTGGGGGGACGGGCGGATGCTGATGAGCTACCACGAGCTTCCCGCCGAACTGCTGGAAGATCCCGACGCGCTGCGGCCGTGGATGCAAAAGGCACTCGACGTGGCGCGACGCACGCGCAAGCCCGCGCGCCGGAGCCGTGCGGGCGGCCGGGGACGCCCCGCTCCGGAGTGACGCGCGATGGCTGAAAAGATCAAGCATTGAACCCCGCGGGATGGGCGGCGGCGGCCCTGGCGGCGTGCGGCGCGGTGTGCAGGCGCGGCGAGGCGGGTGCGCAACGTCGGTCCGGCGCTCGCGGGACGGTGCCGGTGAGGGGTCCCGGAGGCCCCGATGCCCCGTCCGGGTGCGCTGTCCCGCTGATTGGGGCCGGAAATGACCGCTTGTGACGGAAAACGGCTCCCTCCCTCTTGTCCAGGGACGGGTCGTGCTGTAACCTGTCCCCCAATCGGTCAGACTGGCTGGCCGCGCCACACCAGAAAACAGGGGACGGGACGTGCCGCCGCGTAAGGATGCCGCGTCCGTAGAGACGCTTCGCGAGGCTGCGCGCACCTTTGTGGATGCCACCTCGCTTCGCCAGGCTGCCCGTGACATCGGCATGAGCCCCACGGGGCTCCGCGGATTTCTGGACGGCGCCGATCCGTACGTAAAGACGGAGCGGAAACTGCGGGCGTGGTATCTGCGGGATGCGCAGCGAAACGTGCAGGCCGTGTCTTCGGAAGCGGCCAACAACGCGCTCAAGCTGCTGGTGGGGCATTTTGCCCCGGAGCAGGGACGAGGCGCCATGCTGGACGTGCTCGGAGTGGTGGAGGGGCGGTGCGTCTCGACGCAGACGCCGATTCCCGCCTGGATCCCGGCGCTTCGGACGCAGTACTCCGAGTAGTCCGGTCCGCACGGAAGTTTGATCTTGATCGGGGACCGTCCCCGCGGCCATGTGCCGTGGGGACGGTCCCTGTTCGTGTTTCCCCCGCGTTCCTCCGCGTCCTCCGTGCTCCGGCCGGCCGCCGCGCTGAAAACCGTTTTACGCGGAGGACGCGGAGGTGGCGGGGGGGCGCGGGGGGCCGCCGCGGGCTTCCGCACGTCGCGATCGCACAGGGCGCGGGGCCGGGGACAGGTGAGGGAAGCGAGGAGGAAAGGATGCGTGTTTCCCTTCTTCCCCAGATCCCCTTGAGTTCCAGCAGTTCCCCCCCCGCAGTTCCCCCGCGTTCCTCCGCCACCCCCGCGTCCTCCGCGTGAAACGGTGTAAGGGCATCCCCGCGCGCAGGAGCCGCCGTGAGCGCGCCTACTCTCCGGGCGCCACCGTCTGCAGTTCCGCCCGCGCCCTCCGCAGCCGGCGCCGCTCCCGCCCAAGCTCCCGCACCTCGCGCAGCCGGTCGTTGAACGCGGCGGCCGCGGTCACGAACGCGCCCGCCCGCCGCAGCGCCGTGCTGTCCACGCCCAGAAAGCTCGTGATCGCCCGCCGCAGCGACCGCTCGGTGCTGTAGCCGCTGGCGTAGGCGGCGCTGTACACGGTGCGCCCGGGATCATCCAGCAGCATGCAGGCGAGCAGCACGCGCATCCATGCCTGCGTCTGCCGCGGCGCGGGCAGGTCCACGCGCGGGCAGCGCGAGGTGAGGGTGCGCGTCGTGACTCCCAGGCGGCGCGCCAGGTCCGGCGCCTGCCCGTTCTCCACCGCCACCTCCGCCGCCGCCCGCAGCACCACGCGCGCCTCCGCCCCCACGTACTGAGACAGCGCCGCCTCCATCGCCCGCTTGAAAGGCCGTGCGTGCGCCTGCCGCAGCCGCGCCCGCAGCGCCCGCGGCGTGGATTCCGGCCCCAGCGACAGTACCTCGGACACGCCCCACTCCAGCAGCGTCTGCAGATCGCCCGTCAGCTCGGGGCGCAGCTCCACCGCCGCCACCACGGGGACGGATGGAAAGCGCCGCAGCAGGTCGCGGATGCGCGGAAAGAGCGCCCCGTACGGCTCGCCCGCGTACGGGTCCAGCACCACCACCGCGGAGGGCGGCGCCAGGCGCAGTTCCTCTTCCAGCTCCTCCCATCCCACGTCCTGCGCCACCTCGTACGGCACGCCCGCGGTGCTCATCAACGTGCGCAGGGCGGGGCTCAGGGCCAGCAGGGGAATGCGTTTGCGCGGATTAAGTATCAGCGCTGACCCGTCAGGGGCGGTCATCTGCGGCGGGTGGATGATTGTTTTCAGCCAAAGTGGACGACAAACTATCGCGCAGGGCTGTTTCTTTCCGCACGTTCCGCAACCCGCAGGAGTTGATCTCGATGAAGTCCCTTTCCCTTGCCGCCATCGCGGCTCTGCTGGTCCTGGGTGCCTGCTCCTCGTCGCCCACCGCCACCGCGGCGCCCGATGCTTCCCGCCGCACGACCGTGGAGACCCCGGGCGACTGGGGCGGCGCGCTCGGCTCCGGCACCCTCACCCCGGACCCTGTCCCCGGCGACACCCTGCCGACCGACGAAAACGGCGACAACGGCGGCGGGTTCCTGGGATCGGGCGGCGGGCGCACGGGCGGCGGCTTTCTGGGCTCCGGCGGGGGCTGATCAGCAGAGGGCTCCCGGGGCGAACACCTCGCCCGGCCCGGCCGGCGCGGCGCGCAGCATGTGAACGAACCGGGTAGAAAGCGCCTCGTCCTCCGCGGCAAAGCCATCCGATGAAGCGAGCGCCGGATCCAGCATCCGGCGCTCGCTCACCGCGTCCAGCGCCGCCTCCGCCTGGACGATCACGTCCGACTCCGACCGTACGCGGGCCAGCGCCAGAGCCCGGTTCAGCATCTCCCGCGAATCGTCCCACAGCGACAGGCTGGACGCCCCGATCCCCAGCTGCATGAAGGCGTACGCAAACCCGTTCTGGTCGCGCGGCGCCTCGCTCAGCGTCGACACCGCTTCGGTGGACAGCCGGGTGAACAGCGCCTGGTCGCCGCACCCCGCCGCCGCGCGGGCGGTGGAGGCCAGAACGCGCGCGCGCACGTCCGGCTCGTCGAACAGAACCGAAAGCTCCAGCAGCACCGGCAGCGCCCGCCCGAAGTACCCCCGCCGCACCCACATGAAGGCGACGTCGTAGGCCAGCCGCGCCAGCGCGGGGTGCTGGTCGCCGTAGATCTCCAGCGCCCCGCGTGCGTACTGCTCCGCCTCGTCATAGCGCCCGCGGTCCACGCTGGAGGCGATCAGGTCGTGAAGGATCTCGCCTTCGCGGTCGCGCAGCCGGTGCCTGCGGGCGATCCGCAGGGCCTGGTGCAGCTTCTCCGACGACCGTCCGTACTGCCCCAGCTGGTAGAACAGGTCGCCCAGGCTGTGCAGCGCCTGGGCGTGCCCCTCCGGGTCGCCGATGCGGATGGCGACGCGGACGGCGCGGCGCACCCACGCCTCGGCCTCGGGAAGGCGGCCGTAGCGGCGCAGCAGCTTTCCCGTCATCCACGCGTACCGCGGGTGCTCCGGCCACGCCAGCGCCGCCGCCTCGCTGAACGCCAGCGCCGTCGACACCGCCTTTCGCGGCAGCGCCCACTCCGTCACGCACAGGCAGGCCCGCGCCACCGGCTCGCTGCGCGCCTCGCCGCCGCGCCCCAGCTCGCCCACCAGCACCGCCAGCGGGTAGCGCAGGTCCGCATCAAACGTCCCCTGCAGCAGCTCGCACTCCCAGTCTTCCATGGCGCGCGGGTCGAACAGACTGGCGCGCGCGCCCGGCTCCTCGGCCGCCCACATCAGCACGCTGCGCAGCGCCTGCCACACGGGAAGCGCCAGTTCCGGCGGCAGTTCGCGAACGATCTCCGCCCCCGCCACGCCCCCTCCAGGGATGGTGAGCGGCGAGGTGAACTCGGTAATGCGGGGCGGCCGGGGGGGGCGCGGATCCATGGGGCCTCCAATCAAGGGCGGACAGGGTGGGCGGCACGGCGCGGCCGCCGCATGCCCATTCTTTCCGGCTCATTTTAAGCGCTTGTGTTTACTCCGTCTACATGCGAATGCGACCGCCCCGCATTCGCCACCGTGTGCACACATCTGGACTTGTGCGATTGGAGTGGACAAAGTAGACTATGCGCGATCGCTGTCTACAATGTCCACAGACGGGAGGGTGGGGGATGAACATCCAGCGGCCGCAGACTTCGGTGGATCGGCTGCGCGACGCGGTGTCGCTGCGGGTGCAGGCGACCTCGCTGCGGTCCGTGGCGCGGCAGGTGGGAATGAGTCCCAGCGGGCTCGACAAGTTCCTGTCGGGAGGGACCCCCTATGCCAAGAGCCGACGAAAGTTGTTCGATTGGCTGCAGCGCGAGCGGAGCAATCTGCCGTCGGGGCTGGCGGTGGACGGAATGGCGGCCGCGCTGGGCTCTCTGGTGCGCGACCTGGCCCCGGAGCGGCGCGAGCCGGCGCTGTACGCGCTCATCGACACCCTGCGCGGGCTGTACAGCACGCACGCCGAGTCGTGCCCGCCCTGGCTTTCGGAGCTGGCGCGCGGCACCGAGGAGGGCACCGCCTTTGACGCCGGCGACGTTCCCCGCACGGCGGCGGTGGGCGGCCCGGAGGCGGAGGATGAGGCCGGTGACGAGGCCGACGATCCGGTGCGCGCGGGGGGATGATCGCGGCGCGGCGCCTTTCGCCCCGCCCGGCGGCGCCCTAGTATGCCTCCGGGCGGCGCGGGTGCCGCGGATCATTTCAGCGAGAGGAACGACCGAGATGCCGACACGGAAGGCGAACGCGACCTGGGAGGGCGGGCTGCAGGGGGGCAAGGGCAGCTTCGCGGGCGAAAGCGGCGTAATCAGCGGCGGCTACAGCTTCGGCACGCGCTTTGGCGACGCCGCGGGCACCAACCCCGAGGAGCTGCTGGCGGCGGCCGAGGCGGCGTGCTTCAGCATGGCGCTGGCGGTGGGGCTGGAGCAGGCGGGAACGCCGGCCACGCGCGTGCAGACCGAGGCGGCGTGCACGGTCGACAAGGTGGCCGAGGGCTTCAAGATCACCACCATGAAGCTGCAGGTGCGCGCGCAGGTTCCCGGCATCGACGACGCGAAGTTCCAGGAGATCGCGGCGGCCACCAAGGTCGGCTGCCCGGTTTCCAAGGCGCTGGCCGGCGTCGACATCCAGCTCGAGGCGCATCTCGAGTCCTGATCCGGTTCCGTTCTTTGACGGATGAGAAAGGGCGCTCCTTCGCGGGGCGCCCTTTGTCGTTCAGCATCCAACTCTCGGTGAACTGCCGTTTCACACGGAGGTCACGGAGGATGCACGGAGGGCACGGAGGAACTGATCAACAACAATCTCACGCAGAGCAGCAGAGGAGCAGAGAACAGCAAAACAGATGATTGATCTTGTCCTGTTCTTTTCCTCTGCTGCTCTGCTGCTCTGCTGCTCTGCGTGATGCGTTCAGTTGCAGTTCCTCCGTGACCTCCGTGCATCCTCCGTGTACTCCGTGTGAAACGGCAGTTCAGATCGCGGCCGCACCATAGGCAGCCTGGTGTACGCCCTGAAGCGCGCGGCCGGACGGATCCACGACGGCCAGGAGCGACGCATCCCACGCCAGCGCCTCGGGGGTGCTGCACGCCACCGACTTGCCGCCCGGCACGCACTCCGCGCACGACTGCAACGGGAAGTGCTCCGCGAACAAGGTGCGGTACAGGTATGCCTCCCGGGTCGGCGGGGTGTTGTAGGGGAAGCGGAAATGCGCGTTCTCCATCTCCCGCGCGCCCACCTGCGCCTCGGCGTGCTCGCGCAGCGCATCGATCCACCCGTATCCCACGCCGTCCGAAAACTGCTCCTTCTGCCGCCACGCGACGGACGCGGGGAGCACGTCCTCAAAGGCTTCGCGCAGGATGTGCTTCTCCATCCGGCCCGGCCCCGCCATCTTCGCCGCGGGGTCAATGCTCATCGCCACGTCCAGAAAGCGCTTGTCCAGAAAGGGCACGCGGGCCTCCACGCCCCACGCGGCCATCGCCTTGTTGGCGCGCAGGCAGTCGTAGCTGTGCAGCCGGTCCAGCTTGCGCACCGTCTCCTCGTGAAACGAACGCGCATCGGGGGCGCGGTGAAAGTACAGGTAGCCGCCAAAGATCTCGTCCGCGCCCTCGCCCGAAAGCACCATCTTGATCCCCATCGCCCGGATGCGCCGCGCCATCAGGTACATGGGCGTGGCGGCGCGGATCGTCGTAACATCGTACGTCTCCAGGTGATGGATGACGTCGCTGAGCGCGTCGATCCCTTCCTGGACAGTGAAGTGGAATTCGTGGTGGATGGTGCCGATGTGCTCCGCCACCGCGCGCGCGTGCTCCAGGTCCGGCGCGCCCTCCAGCCCGATGGCGAACGAGTGCAGCGACGGCCACCACGCCTCGCTCCGCCCGTCGTCCTCCACGCGCCGCGCCGCGAACCGCTTGGCCGTCGCCGCGATGATGGATGAATCCAGCCCGCCCGAAAGCAGCACGCCGTACGGCACGTCCGACATCAGGTGGCTGCGCACGGACTCCTCCAGCGCCGCGCGGACCGCCGCCGGTTCCGCGGGCCGCCCCGCCACTGCCTCGTAGTCGCGCCACGCGCGGTGGTAGAAGGGGCGCGGCTCGCCCACTTCGCTGTCCCACAGGTGCCCGGGGGGAAACTCCGCCACCGTCTGGCAAACGGGGACCAGCGCCTTCATCTCCGACGCCACGTGCAGGTTGCCGTGCTCGTCGTAGCCGCTGTAGAGGGGGATGATGCCCATGTGGTCGCGCGCGATCACGTACCGGTCGCGGTCCGCGTCGTAGAGCACGAAGGCGAACATCCCTTCCAGTTGGTCGATGAACTCCGTCCCCCGTTCCGCGTACAGCGCCAGGATTACCTCGCAGTCCGACTCGGTCGCGAAAGGATAGGGCGCCGCGAGCGATTCGCGCAGTTCGCGATGGTTGTAGATCTCGCCGTTGACGGCCAGCGCGTGGGTGCCGCGCTCGTTGCGCAGCGGCTGCGCCCCATGCGTCACGTCCACGATGGACAGGCGCTCGTGGGCCAGCACGGCGCGGTCGCAGGCGTACACACCGCTCCAGTCGGGGCCGCGGTGGCGCTGCAGCCGTGACAGCCGCACGGCGCGGGCACGCAGCGGCGCGGGATCGCTGCGGATGGCGAGGATGGCGAGAATGGAGCACATGGGCCGGTCTCTCTGGTGCGGTGGATGACGGAAAACGAAAAAACCCCCACCTGCCGTGTGGCAGGTGGGGGCTCGGAAGCGCTCGATCGGAAGAGCGCTACACGTCGCACCCTGCCCGCGCACACAGGGTGCGGGGGTTCCGATTATTGTTGTTGTTCAGGGTGCAGCCGGTAGCGCGCATGGTCCGTCGTTCAGTTGGATGATTCGTCCTGCTCCCGGAGGGTAACCCACCCGCGCCGGTCCGCGCAACCCCCGCCAGCGTGGCCTTCCGCCCGCCCTCAAGTGCAAGGCAACCAGGTTCGGGGTTCGATGGAATGTGGCGCATGCGGAGGCAGCCCTCTCCCCCCAGCCCCCTCTCCCGCAAGCGGGCGAGGGGGAGCCGTTCGGCTCGCGCGACGAGCTTCGGTGCGCGTCCTCCGCTCCGTTCCTCCGTGACCTCCGTGCATCTTCCGTGACCTCCGTGTGAAACGGCAGTTGCCCACAAAGGCGGAGGGCACTCGAACGCGTTCGATCGGAGGCTCTACCCGGCGCGATCGCGCAGGTCGGTGACGAACGGGTAGCGGTCGCGGACACGCGTGACCTCCGCCGGATCGACGTCCGCCAGCAGCCCCGGCAGCGGGTCGCCCCAGGGATCGTACGCCACCGATCCGCCGTCGTAGTCCAGCCCGCCGCCGCTGCCGGTGCGGTTCACCGCCACGAAGTAGCACTGGTTTTCAATGGCGCGCGCCCGCACCAGCACGTCCCAGTGCGGCCGCCTCGCCGCCGGCCAGTTGGCGATCAGCACGATCCCGTCCACCCCGGGCGACACGGCGCGGAACAACTCGGGAAAGCGCAGGTCGTAGCAGATGAAGACGGCCAGCTTCACTCCATCCACCTCCACCACCAGCGGCCCCTCGCCCGCGGAGTACGCCTCGCGCTCGCCCGCGTAGCCGAACAGCCGCTGCTTGCGGTACTCCGCCCTCAGCTCGCCATCCGGCCCGAAGAGGAGCGCGGAGTTGAAGAACGCCTCGCCATCCGCCGTCGCCCGCCGCGTCGATACGCCCGCGAGCAGGTGGACGGCGTGGCGGCGCGCCAGATCCGCCAATGCCGCCACGGACGGCCCGGTGAGCGCCTCGGCCTGCGCGGCGGACTCCATTGTGAAGCCCGTGGTGCACATCTCCGGAAGCGCCACCAGCCGCGCCCCCGCCTCCGCCGCACGAGCGACGACCTCCGCCGCGCGGGCGAGGGACGCGGCGGGATCGTGCCAGCCGGTGTCGTACTCGCCCAGCGCCACCCGCAGCGGCGCGCTCACGCCTGGCCCAGCAGCACGGCGCGCAGCACGGCGCTCCCCTCGCGCACCATCTCGGTGGAGCAGCTGAAGGCGAAGCGGATGGCATCCGCGCACGACTCCCCGAACGCGTCACCGGGCGCGCTGCCGATGCCACGCGCCGCCAGCATGGACGAAAGCTCGTCCGCGCCGCTCACGCCCAGGCGCGCGTACAGCGCGGGATCCAGCTCCACCCATAGAAAGAAGGTGCCGCGCGGCACGAACGGGCGCACGCCAGGGATGCCGGAGAGCGCTTCCAGCATCAGATCGCGCCGCAGCTGGTACTCGTCGCCCATGGCCCGCACGTACTCGCCGTCCCCGCTGACGGCGGCCAGCGCGGCCCACTGCGCCAGCGAGTTGACGCCGTTGATGGTGCAGCGCAGCAGCTTGGGAATGCGGTCGCGCAGCACCGGGTCGCGCGCCACGATGTAGCCGGTGCGCAGCCCGCTCATGGCGTGGCTCTTGGAGAATGAGAAGATGGAAACGATGCGCTCCGCGTAGTCCGGCGCCAGACTGGCCACGCTCACGTGGGTGGCCGGCGCAAAGAGCACGTCCTCATACGCCTCGTCAGAGATCACCCACAGCCCGTGCTCGCGGGCGATGTTGAGGATGGCGCGCAGCCGCTCCTCGCTGAGCACCGCCCCCGTGGGGTTGTGGGGCGTGTTGATGAAGATCGCGCTCGTCCGCGGGGTGATGGCCCGGGCGATCGCCTCCGGCGGATAGGCGAACTCATCCTCCGCGCGCAGCGGAATGCCGACGGGGACGCCGCCCGCCAGCCGCACGTTTTCCACCACTTCCGTCCACATGGGATCGGGGACGATCACCTCGTCGCCGGGGCGCAGCAGGCACGAAAAGGTGACGAACAGCGCGTGCATGGCGCCGTTGGTCACGAAGACGTCGTCCGTGGTCACGCCCGCGATGCCGTTGCGGGTGCGCACCTTGTGAGCGAGGGCGGCGCGCAGTTCGGGGATGCCGTTGTTGGGGATGTAGTGCGTGCGTCCCGCGTCGGCGGCGGCGCCCACCGCGTCGCGCACGTGCGGCGCGAGGGAAAAGTTGGGGTCGCCGGATTCAAAGCGGTACACCCGCGTTCCGGTGGCGGCCGCGTCCATCAGGCGCTCCCTGATCTGGACAATCTTTCCCAACGAAATCTGGTCGAGTGGATGAGCGACTTCGGGCACGCGTCTCCGGCGGTGTGCAGGGCGGGGCAGGGAAGGAGCGGGAGGAAAGAACCGGACGGACGTCGCGGCATCCGTGCGCGCCGCGGCGGAGCGGCCGCTCTACACTGTGCATACCGCCATCCCCGGTCAAGGCCCAGCAACCACGCGGGATTTTGTTCTACCTCACAACCATTTCCATTCCCCCGAATACCGTCCCCATCGTCCCGCTCGCGCCCGTTTTCCGGTGCAGATCGCTGCCGCGCCCCCGCGCGCACCGGCTGTGGCGCAAAACGAAAAATCAGCCCCCGGCACCATCGCCGAAGGCTGATCATCATCCACCCTTTCCCAGTCACCCTCCATCCCGATCAGGACACAAGGCGCCACATTCTGCCGTCCTCTGTCCCCTCTCTGCTGCTCTGCGTGAGGATGATCTGTTGATCCGTTCCTCCGTGCCCTCCGTGCATCCTCCGTGGCCTCCGTGTGAAACGGCCGTTCCCTCAGGGCTTCGGCGCCACGTGAAAAATCGCGATGTTGCTGCGGTGCCCCATCTTGAGCTCCGGCTTGCGGTCCCCGCGCGTAAGCTGGTGCTGGGAAAGCACGCCGTACGCGATGAACTCGCCGTCCACCGCCGACATGGGGAGCCACGCCGCGTCGAAGCGCACCGAATCTCCCGCGGCCACGCGCACCGTGGTGGGCACGCTGATGCAGGTGGCGCCGCCGCCGGGCGGGTACACGATGGTCTTGTCGGGCGTCTGAACGTACTGCTCCACCTCGCACTGGTCCTCGAACACCATCGTCAGCGGCTCCTTTTCCGGGTTCTTGAGCCAGGTGGTGATCTTGAGCGAGTCTCCCATCCGCACGGTGTCGGAAGGGGTGATGGTGGTGCGCATGATGACCACGGGCGAGTTGGGGCTCGCGGTGGGGCATGCGGCCAGAGCCAGCAGCAGAACGGGGCCGAGCGCGGCGAAAGCCTTCACGGGTCAGTGCGTCTGAAGACGAAGAAGAAAGCGCGGGATGACGGCGCGGAAGGTGGTTCCGTCCGGCCGCTCCATCAGGTACGAACCCTCCATGTGGCCTTCGGGGCCGCGCAGCACGCAGAAGCTCTGGTACTCGTGCACGCCGCCGGGCTCCAGGAGCGGCTCCTGGCCCACCACGCCCTCGCCCTCCACCTCGCTGTCGCCGGCCACGGGATCGTGAATCAGCCAGTGGCGGCGGCGCAGGCGCGCGGCGGTGGAGCCGACGTTTTCAATGCGGATGTGATACGCGAACACGTAGCGCGGCTCGCCCGGATCGGACTGCGGTTCCAGGAAGAACGGCGTGACGGTGATGCGTATGCCTTCGGTGATGCGATAAAAGAACATGCATTCAGACCGGTGCGGGTGCTGGCGCAGGATACGGCGCGCGGGGCGGCCGGTCAACGCTGTTGGAGGCGAAACGCTGAACGTACATTCCCCGCGCCACCCTCTCCCGCCGAACTCACTGAGCCCAGGACAGGCCGATGGAGCACCTGAAGGCGCTCATCCGCGACGTGCCCGACTTTCCCTCGCGGGGAATTATGTTTCGCGACGTGACCCCGCTGCTGCGCGATCCCGGCGCCTTTGCCGAGGTGATCGGGGCCCTGGCCGCGCGCTACCGGGATCAGGGGATCGACGCCGTGGCGGGGATCGAGTCACGCGGCTTTCTGTTCGGCGCGCCGCTGGCGATGGCGCTGGGCGTGGGCTTCATCCCCATCCGCAAGATCGGCAAGCTGCCGGGGGAAAAGGTGAGCCGCGAGTACGCGCTGGAGTACGGCACCAACACGCTGGAGATGCACGTGGACGCGGCGCGCCCCGGCGAGCGCGTGCTGCTGCTGGACGACCTGCTGGCCACAGGCGGGACGGCCGCGGCCGCCGCCGCGCTGCTGCAGGACGTGGGCGCGACGGTCGCCGAGATCGCGTTCGTGGTGGAGCTGCTCTTTCTGCAGGGCCGACAGGCGCTGGCGCCACACCCCGTCCACTCGCTGCTTACGTACTGAAGCGATTTCAAGCGATCGGAAGGATTGCCGCGGGGCGGGTCAGGGTGGTGCGCCGGGGAGAGTTCGGCGCATGCCGAGGCAGCCCTCACCCCCCAGCCCCCTCTCCCGCAAGCGGGAGAGGGGGAGCCGTTCGGCGCGGGATCGGGCTTCGGCTCGCGACGCGATCTCCGCTGTCTGTTGCCCCTGATGCAGTTGAAGCCCCGAACCGGACGCGCCAGCGGCCGGTGTCGGGGCTTACCGCTGTTTGAGCGGCGGATTTATTCGCTTGAACAAACCCGCTTACGCGCCGAACTCCGCCCCGCACGCCGAACCATCCGCCCTTCCCAACCCTCCCCCAGTCTTTTTTGGGGGAGGGTGGGCCGGTGGTGCCGGCCCGGGTGGGGGCCGCCCTGGAGCCTGCCTTGACGAATCAATTTTTGTTGATACTATTCTCCCATGAGCACATCCCTCCTCACCGACCTGAGCCGCACCGCGCGCCTCTTTCACGCGCTGGCCGATGAAACGCGGCTCGCCATCCTCCGCCAACTGGTGGACGGGGAGCGCTGCGTGTGCGAGCTGACCGGCATTCTGGACGCGGCGCAGTCGCGGCTGTCGTTTCACCTGCGGGCCATGAAGGACGCCGGCGTGCTGATCGACCGCAGGCAGGGCCGGTGGGTGTACTACCAGATCAATCCGGAAGCGCTGGAAACCATCTCCGCCGTCGCCGCCGAACTGAAGCCCGCCAATGCGCAGGCGCAGCACGGCTGGACCGTCGCGGACGGATGCTGCGGGTAGGCCGCGGTTTTTTTACCGTGATCCATCAACATTTCTTGTCAGGAGAGAGTGCGATGAGCGACACCACAATCCGCGACACGGTTCGCGAAAAGTACGGCCAGGCGGCGCTGCGGGTGGCGGCGGGCGGCGCCAACTCCTGCTGCGGCGGCGCGGCCTTCAACGGCAGCTGCGACCCCATCACCTCCAACCTGTATGCGGACGGGCAGACGGCGCTGCTCCCGGAGCAGGCGGTGCTGGCCTCGCTCGGCTGCGGCAACCCCACCGCGCTGGCGGAGTTGAAGGAGGGCGAGACAGTGCTGGACCTGGGAAGCGGCGGGGGCATCGACGTCCTGCTGTCCGCGCGCCGCGTGGGCCCCACCGGCCGCGCGTTCGGGCTGGACATGACGGATGAGATGCTGGATCTCGCGCGCGCCAACGCCCGCGAAGCCGGCGCCACCAACGTGGAGTTCCTCAAGGGGCACATCGAGGAGATCCCTCTTCCCGACAACTCGGTGGACGTCATCATCTCCAACTGCGTCATCAACCTGTCCGGCGACAAGCGGCGCGTGCTGCAGGAGGCGTTTCGCGTGCTCAAGCCCGGCGGCCGCTTCGCCGTGAGCGACGTGGTCGTGCGCGGCGAGGTGCCGGCGGAGATGAAGCGCAGCATGGAGCTGTGGGTCGGGTGCGTGGCAGGCGCGCTGGAGGAGCAAGAGTTTGCGCGGCTGCTGGCGGAGTCCGGCTTCCAGGGCGTGGACATCGAGCCGACCCGCATCTACCGGGCGGAGGATGCGCGGACGTTCCTGGCGGAATCGGGACTGGACGCGGACACCATCTCCACCGAGATCGACGGCCGCTTCATGAGCGCCTTCGTGCGCGCGACCAAGCCGCGGCAGGCGTTCGTCACGCTTGGCCTGTCCGGCCCCGCGTGCTCCGGTCCGGACTGCTGCTGACGGGAACGGGTTGATGGCGGCCACGCAGTGGACCCTCCGCCCCGCGCGGGCGGAGGACCTTGAGGCGGTGCTGCGGCTGACCGGCGACGCCGCGCTCCCTGGTGACGGCATCCGGGAGGGCTGGGGCGACGCGTACGTGGTCGCCACGGACGGGAATGGTGTGACCGGCGTCGCGGGGGTGGAGGTGCACGGGTGCGCCGGGCTGCTCCGCTCCGTGGCCGTCGCGCCTGAGGCACGCGGCACCGGGCTGGGGCAGGCGCTCACCCGCGACCGCGTGCGGTGGGCGCGGGAAGCGGGGCTGGACGCGCTCTACCTGCTGACCACGACGGCGGAAAATTTCTTTCCGCGCCTGGGCTTCGCGCGGGTGGAGCGGGCGGATGCGCCCGCGGAGCTGCGGGAATCCGGCGAGTTCCGCGACGTGTGTCCCGCAAGCGCCGTGGTGATGCGCCTCGTGCTCGCGGATGGCGGATGAGGTGATGGTGGATGTGGCCTATTCGGGGCTGGCGGTTGGTCTATGCGCGCCCGCCCGCGCGTCTGATCCGCGTGCACGCATGCGGATCGGACGCGCGGACGTTTGTTGAACGATCCGGCAACTCCGCCCGGCAACCCGGGTGGGTCCGCGCCGGATGTTTGGCACGATCTTTCCGTTGTCCCTTCTCCATCAGTCGAGGGTAACTCGTTGAAGGAAGGCGACATGCGGGCATTTAAGGTCAGAAATTTCACGCTTGCCGCGGCCATGGCCGGCGCGCTTGCGGGGGGCGGGATGGCGACCGTTGCCCCGGCCGAGGCTTCCGAGCCGGTGGCCGCGACCGCGGCGGCTCCGGGCTTCCGTCTCGTGATCGATCTGTCGGAGCGCGAGCTGTACGTGATGCACGGCGACGAGGTGGAGGAAACGTACTCCGTCGCCATCGGCCAGCCGCGGCACCCCACGCCGCGCGGCTCGTTCGCGGTGCGCCGGATGGTCTGGAACCCGCGGTGGGTTCCGCCCGATGCCGCGTGGGCGCGCAACAAGCAGCCGCGCGAGCCGGGCGATCCGCGGAATCCCATGGGGAAGGTCAAGATCTTCTTCCAGAACCCGGATTACTACATCCACGGCACCCGCGACACCGATTCACTGGGCGAGGCGGAGAGCCACGGCTGCATCCGCATGCGCAACGATGACGTGATCGAGCTTGGGCGCATGGTGATGGCGCACGGCGGGGCTACGCGGCCGCCCAACTGGTGGCACCGCGTGCTGAACCGGGTGCGCTCCACCACCGAGGTGGGCCTCTCGGACCCCGTGCCGGTGCAGATCCGCGCCTGACGCGCGGCAGACGGAAAACGTACGGGGCCCCGCGCATCGCGGGGCCCCGTCGTGCATTCCCCCCCCTGCTCCTGCAACTGATGTACGTAATTCAGCTCTTCCTTCGCCTTCGCGACAGCGACGGCATTCCGTTCCGCGCACCATGCTGGACGGCCTGCGGAGGGAACTGGACCTCGCGGTGGTCCGCGTTCCGCGTGCACCTGTAAAGAATCGTCCGCCGCGGGACGGAGTCGTGATCCGCGGGATGGTGCGCGATCGCCTGCAAGGAAGAGCGGATGCAGGAGAGGCTCAAGCCTATCGTCCCCAATAGGTTACACTGTTTTCGATCGAAGCGTCGCCCCGAGAGGACTCGACCGTCCGTCCGTTCGAGTCGTGGGAAGGTGCCGGAAACAGGAATCGCCGCCCGTACAGGCGGCGATTCGCGTCCATCCACAATCCGTCTCAACGCTCGGGAGTCCGAGTCCGCACCGGGCTCCCCGCGACCCCCGCGACCCCCGCGACCCCCGCGACCCCCGCGACCCCCGCGACCCCCGCGACCCCCGCGACCCCCGCGACCTCCGCGACCTCCGCGTGAGGGCAGTTGGTGTTCATCCCGGCATCTCGCGCGGCGGATTCGGGGCACGCTCCCGCTCGGCAATCGCCATCTCCGAAGCGCGCTCCGCCTCTTCCAGCAGCGTATCCGCGGGCGCGCCCGGCCCGCTGTTCTCACGCCGGTCCCACTGCTGGCGCTCCTCGGAAGGCTCCACGTACAGCACGCGGACGGCGACCACGATCACCGCCAGCATGGGCGTGGCCACGAACAGCGCCAGCAGCCCGAACCCCACGGTCAGCATCAGCTGCCACACCAGCAGCCCGGCGGGCGGAATGTTGACCGCCTTGCGCTCCACCAGCGGAACGGTGATGGCGTTCTGCACCTGCTGCAACAGAAAGTAGAAGATCCCCACGTACACCGCCGTCATGGGCGACATGGCGAACCCGGCCATCATCGCGGGTACCGCGGCGATCGTGGGCCCGAAGTTGGGGATGAATTCCATCATCGCCGCGAACGCGGCCAGCGCCAGCGCCCCCGGGATCTTGAACAGCACCAGTCCCACGTACGTCACCAGCCCGATGAACGCCATCGTAAGCGCCTTGCCCAGCACCCAGTTGCGCAGGTTGGTGCCGGCCTCGTCGTAGATGCGCGTCCACTTGGGGCGGGAATCGGGCGGAATCATCCGCAGGATCAGCCCGCGGTACAGCTCCGGCTGCGCGGCGAAGAACCCGGCTAGCACCACGATGGCGAACGAGCCCAGCACCGTGCTGATCATGTTGAACGCCATAGGGACGAAGCGGCCCAGGAACTCGGTGGCCTGCTGCCCCAGGCTGCGCCCCAGCTCGGAGTTGGGCCCCTCGCCCGTCTGCCGGCCCAGCCACACCTGCGCCGCCGCCATGGTCTTGGGCAGCTCGCCCGCCAGCAGGCGCACCTGCTCGGCGATCTGCGGAATCATGGCGATCAGCAGCCCCACCAGGCTGCCGACGAACGCAATCATCACAATCGGCAGCGCCACGCCGAACGGGATCCCCCGCCGGGACAGCCACTTGGCCGGCGCGTGCAGCACGATGGCGATCAGCACCGCCAGCAGGGCGATGAAGATGGCGTTGTGCACCAGCCAGAAGAAGCGCCACAGAAACGTGAAGATGATGCCCATCACAAAGATCCGCGCCACGTCGGCGGATCTCCAGATCACCCGGCGGATCTGGATGTCGGGAATGCGGGGCTCTGGTTTTTCGTCGTACTGCGGCAGGGGATACCTCCGGTCCGCGGGTCCATGCGAAATCGGCCGCACGGTACAGATTCCGGGCGGCGCGGGCTCACAGGCGGATTCCGTGCCGCGGGCGATGGCCGTCCCGCATGCGGCGGAAAACGAGCGAGGCCGCGCCCCGAAAACGGGACGCGGCCTCGTGTGCCTGCGCCGGAAAGCCTCAGCTCTTGGCGCTGCCGCCCTTGGCGCCGCCCGACTTGCCCTTGGCCGCCGTGCCGCCGCTCTTGGCCGCGCCGGTGCCCTTGGCGCCGCCGGACGCCTTGGCGCCGGAGGAAGCGGTGTCGCCCGTGCTCGCCTCGGCGGAAGCGCCGCTGTTGACGCCGCCCTTCTTGGGAGCGCCGGCGGTGGCCGCCGCCGCACCCGCGGCCGCGCCCAGCGCCGCCCCGGCCACCGCGCCCGCCGCCTTGCGGCGTCCGCTGATGGTGCCTTCACGCAGGTTCTTGCCGGCGGTAAAGCCGATGCTGCTGCGCTCGGGAATCTGGATCTCGGCGCCGGTGCGCGGGTTGCGTCCGGTGCGGGCGGCCCGCGTCTTCTTGGTGAACTTGCCGAAGCCGGGGATGCTCAGCTCGCCGAGGGAGTGCACCGTCTCCGAGATGGCGCCGCCCGCCGTATCGAAGATGGCGTCCACCGCGCGCTGCGCCGCCGCCTTGCTCAACTGTGCCTTGTCCGCGACCTGGTCGATGAACTGCGCCTTGTTCATTGGTGCTCTCCACGCGTGGGCGGTTGAGAAGAAGCGCGCCGCTCGGCTCGCCGAACGGACCTGATGCAAGGGCGGTTCCACATCCGGCGGCGTGATTGCTGGACTTTACGCCGTCCGGTGCACGAGGAGCACACCCGCCCGCGCCGCGCACCCCGTCCAGTTGCGCTCCGGCACGGTCCCGTGATGGGCTAAGTGCCCGCCACAGGCAGGCTTGCTGGATTCACGCCCGTCCTCCGGGTCCCGCTGCAGCCGGGGAGAATCCCCGTCCGGACGGGCCCGATCCGGCCGCACGCATGGCGTAAAGAGATCGGCGCCGCACGTCTCCGTTCCGCCCGGCGTGACGCGGCGTGCGGCGGCGGCGCCCCCGTGTGGGGCGCCCGCACTTACTCGCGCGCGCCGAACCCCTGGCGGAAGGAATCCACTACCCGCCGCGCCGCCTGCTGCGCGTTGGTGAAGCCTTCCCTGGCCGCCTCGCGGTAGCTCTGCCCGGCCGCGCGCAGATCCTCCGCGTACGCCGAATCCGGCTCGCCGCGGCGGCGGTACTCGCCCGCCAGAATGCGCTCGTAGCCCCCCGACTCGAACCACGTCCGCATCTCCGCCGCGCGCAGCACGGGCGCGGGGTGGGAAAGCCAGAGAACGTTCAGCACCTTGAACACCTGGTCGGCGATGTCGCTGGTTTCGCGGTACTCCTCGGCCTGGCGCATGAACTCGTCCAGGTTGCCCGTGGCGTTCTTGCCTCCCGCGAACGCCATCATGGTGCGCAGCGCCGGCTCGGGGTTCTGCACGGCCAGGATGCCGGCGCGGTCGCAACTCAGCTCCGCCTTGCGGTGCCACTCCTGAAGCGCCAGCAGCACCGGCGTGGCCACCAGTCCCACGATGGGAAATCCCACGTGGGAAAGCTGAATGAGGATGCGCATCATGGTCAGGTACAGCGAGTGGCCGCTGAGCACGTGCCCCACCTCGTGGCCCAGAATGAAGCGCAGTTCATCGTCGTCCAGCGCCTGCACCGTGGCGCTGTTGAGGACGATGAAGGGCTGCTGCATCCCGAAGGCAAAGGCGTTCAGCTCCACGTTCTGCTGCACGTACAGCGGATAACGGGGCGCGTCCAGCGTCTGGCACGCGTCGGCGTACAGCCGGTGCACGCGCCCGTACTGCGTTTCGCTCACGCGCACGCTGCCGGACAGGAACGCAAGCCGCAGCGGCTTTTCGCCAAAGAAGCCGAACAGGGTGCGCAGCACCTGGTCAAACACGGGAATGCGGCGCAGGGCGTTGAGCGCGGCGCGGTCCGCCGGGTGCTCCCAGCTGCGCGGGTCGATCTGCGTAAGAATGCGCGTGGCGCGCGCCGGATCGGTCATGGTCGGTGAGGCCTGGGAAGGTCTGGCTGGGGACGCGGGCGTGCGTCCCCAGCGCGGCATACGTCGCGCGCGGCGATGGGTTTCAGCGGCTCGCGGGAACAACGGCGGGGTGTGCCGGGGTACGGAAGCTCGCAAAATTATGTTTCCGCCCTTCCGGATGGGCGGGGCGGGCCGTAGATTGGCACCCTGGTTCCATCCGAACGTTCGACCGAAGTCCCGCTGCGCACCGTTCGGGAGCGCACGCCGCTGTTCAACTTTCCTGCATCTTGGAGAATCCGCCATGCGACGTCAACGCATCCTGAGCCTTTCGCTTCTGGCCGTGCTGGCCGGCGTGCTTCCTTCGGCCCTGCAGGCGCAGGCACAGTTCACGGGTTCGTGGATGCTGAACCGTCAGCAGAGTGACGACATCAACGCCAAGATCAACACCACGGTGGCGCGCATGAACCTGGTGGTGCGGCAGATTGCCCGTCCCCGCCTGCGCAGCACCAACACGGCGTACCCGCACCTGTCGGTGTTCACGCAGAACAACACGGTGCGCGTGGACATGCAGGGCCGTCCGTCGGTTTCCAGCCCCAGCACCGGCACCCCGGTAATGTGGCAGCGTGAGACGGGCCGCACCTGCACGCAGCTCAAGGGCGACTGCGTGCGCGTGACCTCGACGACCACGGGCAACCAGATCACGCAGACCTTTACCGCCGAAGACGGACAGCGCGTGAACGTGTACACGCTGAGCCCCGACGGAAACACGATGAACATGAACGTCACCATCACCAGCCCGCGGCTTCCGCAGCCGCTGACCTACCGGCTGGTCTACAACCGCCACAACAACTGATTCTTTCGGTTGCGGTAGAGTGGTTTTCTGAAGAGGCGGCCCTTGTGGCCGCCTCTTCTGCGTTGCGGGACGAAGGTTCTGTTGATGGTCGAGGTCTTACGGACCGAGAGCGGGAGTTGGGCGTGTCCCCGCTGCGCGGGGCCGGGCTTCGCGCGCCGTAGGCAACGATACAGCTGTTGCCAACGGCGCCGAGCCCCCGGTTCGCGCCATGGTTGACCTCGCCGAGCGAAATCGAAGCACGCGCGAACCGGGCTCTCGGCCCTCCGGGCGCGAATCCCTCACGCACAGCCGCGGGCTTCGCCGCGGTTCATCATCCCCTGCCATTCCCCTGGCCGCCCGCCATCTCAGCCTGCGATCCTGCCCAGGCATCCTGCCGTCCCGCTTCGTCGGCCCTCAGCCGCGCTCCCAATCTCCGCTGCGAGGATGACGGCGCGCATTGCCGTCCTCTGAGGAGGCGCTGAGTTCATCCGCATTTTTTCGGGGACACCCAATCCCGCATCCCTGAGCGGAACTGTCCGGCACACCACCTGATCGCGTCTGTTAGGAAACACGGCAACGCAGCACACGGTCTGAGTCCGCGCCCACCTCGCTTCTCCGGCGGCGAACGGTCCCGGCCAGCCGCCCCGTGCGGCGCACCGAAGTCCGCACAAAGCGCGATCAGGGTCTCTTTGCCGTCAGTCCCGTGTGCTCCACCCAGGCCCGGCGCCGCGGACAGGACGGGATTGCCGATCCCTCGCGTGGATGGATTCCCGCCGCTTCGTCCCGATGAACGGATGCCTCGCGGCGGACCGGCTCGGTCAGAGCGGCCGGTCCGGGTGGCGGAGTTCGCCTTCCAGTTCGGCGGGGAGCAGGCTGGGAAAGAGCCCGCCGCGCGTTTCCCACGCATCGTACACCTCCGCGTACTGCAACCCGAACGGCTCGCCGGACATCCGCAGCCGCTGGTCGATCCAGTCCGCGTCGCCAAAGCCGATGCTTTCGCGGTAGAAGCGGCCGAGTTCGTGGATCTGGTCGCGATACGCGGACACGTCCACCGCCACCGCCGGAAGCGTGGAGTGCGCCCCGCGGTAGGTAAAGACGGGAACCGCCTCCCGGTGCGGCACCGTGGGGCCCACGACCTTGGCAATGCGCGCCAGAGTGATGGCGTCACGAAAGATCTTGCCCGACGCTTGGTGGTCCGGATGCCGCATTCCGCGTCCCCACGCATCGCCCCACGTGATCAGTGCGTCGGGACGGAACTCCGCGATCACCTGCGCCACCTGCCGCGCCGCCGCCGGGTCCGCGTGGACGGAGCAGTCGTGGAAATCCAGAAACCGCGTCTCCACACCCAGGATTTCGCCGGCGATGCGGCCGTGCTCCGTGCGGATGGCCGCCACCTCGTCCGACGGAATGGGCCCGAACGCCTCCGTCATTTCCCCGCGCGTAAGCCACACGACCACCACGCGGTCACCGCGCGCCCGCTGCGCGAGCATCGTCCCGGCGGCGCCGACTTCATCGTCCGGGTGCGCCAGCCCCACCAGCAGCGTCTTGCTTGCCATCCGTCCTCGAGCTTCGGGTTGCGCCGCACGGCATCACACGGCGCGGGAAATCTCCGGTCGGACGCATCCGCAGGCAAGGCGCGTGCATCCGCCGCCGCGGGCCGGACGATCCCCACGCGACGGAAAGGAGAACCCCGGCGGACCCGCGGCGGAAAAGCGCAACGGATGCTCGAGGATTCACCGCGCGGACCTCAACGCCCGCTGGGAACGAGGGCGCGCCGCGGATCCTCCTCGTGTTCCACCGCCCAGGACGGCCGTGCGGCGTACGCGGGCACGCGCGCCGGTGCGCCCCGAACCGCCCTGGCGGCGCGCTCGGCCGAACGATCCGCCGCTTCCGGAGGCGGCGAACCGGTGAGCAGCGCGGCGAACACCCGCTCCACGACCAACGTGACGGCCGCATCGGGGCGCCCGCCCTGCCGTGCGTATCCGCCGCACTCGCTCCCCATCATCGGCATCGCTCCTCCATCCGTGCCCGGTGTCCGCCTGCAATCGAGCGCTCAATGTACCGAACAAAATCCGAAGATGCAAGCATTGTGTTTCTCCGCCGGAAAATGTCCCCCAAGCCGCCACGGGGCGCGCGGATCATGATCCCCGGCGCGCGTTGCCCACTTTCACCAACTCCAATCAGCCGATAGCTTTGCCGCCTGTCTCTTTCTCTCGCACCCGTGTCGCCGTTGCTCGTTCCGCTGCTCTGGTCGCTGCCCTGGCTCCTGCTTCCCGTGCTGGCTGCCGCCTTCATCCGCCGCCGTCCCGTGCTGGACGGCTGGCCCCCCGCCGCGAAGGCGGATGCGCCGCTGGTGTCCGTCATCGTTCCGGCGCGCAACGAGGCGCACAACATCGGCGATTGCGTGCGCGCGCTCCGGTCATCCACGTATCCGCGCCTGGAAATCCTGGTGGTGGACGACGGTTCGGAGGACGGCACCGGGGAACGGGCCCGCGCCGCGGCGGAGGGGGACCCGCGGGTGAGGGTGATCGACGGAGAACCGCTCCCGGCCGGATGGTTTGGCAAGCCGTGGGCGTGCGAGCAGGGGGTCCGGCTCGCGCGCGGCGAGCGGATCGCCTTCTGCGACGCGGACATGCGCGCCGGGCCGGAACTGGTGGGCCGCACCGTCGCCGCGCTGGCGCAAAGGGATGCGGCGCTGCTGTCCGCCATCCCCCGCCAGGTGCTGGGCGGCTTCTGGGAGCGCGTGGTGATGGCGCAGGTGGGAATGCTGTTCCTGATGCGCTATCCGGACCCGGAACGGGTGAACCGTTCGCCGCACACCCGCGACAAGATCGCGCTCGGCGGCTACATTCTGGTTCGCCGCGACGCGTACGAGGCCGCGGGCGGGCACCACGCCGTGCGCCACGAGGTGTCAGAAGACATGGCCATCGCACAGCGCTTTCACGCGTTGGGGCACGCGCCGCTGCTGGTGCACGCCGAACCGCACCTGCGCGTGCGCATGTACCGCTCGCTGGCGGAAATCGTGGAGGGGTGGGGGAAGAACCTGGCGCGCTCCTCCGGCCGCACCGCGCCGGGGCCGCTGGCCCTGCTGGTTCCGTGGCTGATTCTGAGCGGGTTGTTCTTCTTCTGGCTGCTTCCGTCCCTGGTGCTCGTCCGTGGCGCGCTGGGGATGGCGGGATGGCCGTGGGTTCCCGCGGCGGTCGTGGCGCAGGCCGTATCCGTCGGCTTCTGGGCGGGCATGTACCGGCGCGACGGGCACAACCCGCTGTACGCCGCGCTGGCCCCGCTGGGCGCGCTGGTGATGTGCGGCATTCTGCTGGCGAGCCTGCTGCGGCGGGGAACGGTGACGTGGAAGGGGCGGCGCTACGCCGCGGCGGCCATGGAGGCCGGAGCCGGATGAGGAGAAACGCACGATGAAGCTGCACACGCTCGACCAGATCCAGCGGCTGCCCATTTCCGTCGCCCAGGCGTGGGACTTCTTTTCCGACGCGCGCAACCTGGAGCGCATCACCCCGCCGGACATGGGGTTTGAGGTCACGTCGGCGCTGCCGGACCGCATGTACGCGGGGATGCTCGTCACCTACCGCGTCCGCCCGCTGCTGGGCGTGCCCGTAACGTGGGTGACGGAAATTACGCATGTGGATGAGCACAGGCTGTTCGTGGACGAGCAGCGGTTCGGCCCGTACCGCTTCTGGCACCACCAGCACCTGTTCCGCGAGATCGAGGGCGGCGTGGAAATGCGCGACATCGTGAGCTACGTGCTGCCGCCGGGCGGCGGCGTGGCGCGCAAGTGGCTGGTGACGCCGCGGCTGGAGCAGATCTTCAGCCACCGCCGCCGCGTGCTGGAAGAACGCTTCGGCACCCTGTAGAACGGTCCGCTCCCGCGCCGATGCAATCGTTTCACGCCTCCGCTCCGCCCATTCCCGCCATGCTGCGCGGGCGACGCCACCGCCTCCTTACCTGGGGAGCGGTGGTGTGCGGCGTCATGATCCTGACGCTGATCGCCATGGACCTGCAGTGGAAGCCTTTCGTTCTGGGCTTCGTGGCGGCGGCGCTCCCCGTTCCCCTGTATGTGGCGCTGGCGCTGTGGCTGGACCGGTACGAGCCGGAGCCGCCGCGCACGCTGTTTCAGACGTTTGCGTGGGGCGCCACCTTTGCCGTGTTTCTGGCGTACGTGGCCAACAACGTCACCGAGGACCTGATCGGCGCCGTGCTGGGGCCGCAGGCGGGGGCGCTGCTGGGAAGCGTGATCACCGCGCCCATGGTGGAGGAACTGGCCAAGGGATTCGCGCTGTTCGTGCTGTATCGCGAACTCCGGGACGAGTTTGACGGCGTCGTGGACGGCGTGGTGTATGCCGCCATGGTGGGGCTGGGCTTCGCCATGATCGAAAACGTGCAGTATTACGGCGCCGCCTTCGCCGAGGGAGGCGCCGACAGCCCCGCCGCGGTCTTCGTGCTGCGGGGGATGATGTCGCCCTTTGCGCACCCGCTGTTCACCAGCATCTTCGGAATGGGGCTGGGCTACCGCCGCGAGCACCACGGACAGCGCGGAAGCTGGCTGGGGCCCGCGGCCGGGCTGGCCGGAGCCATGGGGCTGCACGCGCTGTGGAACCTGTCGGCCAGCCTCGACGGCTGGTTTCTGATCCTGTACATGATGGTGATGGTGCCGGCGTTCCTTGGCGTGTTGTGGATGATCTACCGTTCGCTGCGCCGCGAAGGGAGCATCGTGCGCCGGCACCTGGCCTCGCTGGTGGAGGACGGCGTGCTCTCGGGCGAGGAGCTGGAATGCCTGTGCGTGGTGCGCACCCGGCTGGAGGCCACGGCGCGCGCCTGGCGGCGGGGCGGGCTGCGGCACTGGCGCGCGCGGCGGGAAATGCACCGCGTAGCCAGCGAACTCGCGTTCCACCGGTGGCGGGTGGCGCGCGGGATCACGCTCGGGCCGGAGGCGGACGCGCAACGCGATGCCGAGTATCTGCGCCGCTTCTGCGAACTGTGCGGCGCGGGGCGGGCGGAGGGCGCCGTGCCGGACCGCCGCGCGGAGCCGCGCACCTCGCCCGGCACCCCGGGCTGAGGCGCTCCATCCTCTGCAATGCGGCGCGTCATGACTCTGGCCGAAGTCCGCGCCCGGTAGTACGTTCGACCCTCCGGCGCTTCTGCGCCCATGTACCGCGACCGGTTCGTCGCTCCAAGACTGAATTCATATGCACAGCAAGACCTCTCCGGGCCTTCTGGTGCTGGTTGCGCTGGGAGCCGCCGCGTGCGGGCCCGGCCGCCAGCCCGTTGCCACCGCGCCCGTGCCCGCCGAGGCCCCGCCGCCCGCGCCCGCGGACACCGTGCAGGCGATCGGCGAGGGCTTTACGCTGCCTGCGGAGCGCCCGGCCGCGGTGGGCGCGGACCTGCTGGGGACGGCGCGGTACGACCTGCCGGTGGAAGCAAACGAGTGGGTGCGCCAGGAGGTGGACTTTCTGGTGAACCAGCGCGGTCCCGTGGTGGCCGGGTGGATGACGGCGGCGGACCGCTACGGCGAGTGGGTGCGCGATGTCTTTGCGTCGTACGGCATTCCGCGCGACCTGAGCCACCTGGGGATGGTGGAGAGCGGATACCGCCCCACGGTGCGCAGCCATGCGGGCGCTGTCGGGATGTGGCAGTTCATGCCGGCGACGGGCCGGGGGATGGGGCTGCGGATCGACGAGCTGGTGGACGAGCGGATGGACCCGGTGCGCTCCACGCACGCCGCGGCGCGCCACCTGCGCGACCTGAACCGCCAGTTCCGCGGCGACTGGGCGCTGGCCGCCGCCGCGTACAACGCGGGCACGGGGCGCATCAGCCGCGGGCTGGGGCGGTTCGGCGCCACCAATTTCTGGGATCTGGCGCAGCGCGGCGACCTGGCGGAGGAAACCAAGCATTACGTTCCCCGCCTGTACGCGGTCACCATCATCGCCAAGGACCCCACGCGTTTCGGACTGCCGGCGCGCGGACCGCAGCGGTCGTTCGGCTTCGACAGCATCCGCGTGGACCTGGCGACGCCGCTGAGCGTTCTGGCGTCGGTGGGCGACATTCCGCTGCCGGACCTGGTGGAGCTGAACCCGCACCTGCTGCGGCAGGTGGCGCCGCCCCGCTACTGGGTGTGGGTGCCGGCGGGGCAGGGCGCGGCGCTGCAGCCGGCGTACGCGGCATCCGAATTCCGCCAGCGCGGGGGATACGATTCGTACCGCGTCCGCGAGGGCGATTCGCTGGACCGCCTCGCCGAGCTTTCGGGACTCCCGGCGGAGCGCATCCGCCAGCTGAACCTGTCCATGGGCGAGACCGTGCAGCCGGGGCAGCAGCTTCGCCTGTTCGCGGACGCCGCGCGCGTGCTGAACGAGCGCCCCATGCCGCGCGTGGCGCGCGCGGAAACATCGGAGCGGAGCAGCAGCACCGGCCGCCGTCGCCCGCGTGTGCTGGGGGATCCGCCGGTGCCGGGCGATGCGGAAAAGGAGTCGCCCGCCCGCTCGTCCGACGCGGAATCCGCCAGCAGCCGCACGCGTGAGGCCTCCACCAACGGCTCGTCGTCCTCCCGGCGCTCGTCGGAGTCGTCGTCCGCCAGGTCGTCTGGCTCGTCTTCGGAGGAGGGCTCGGCCACGCGTCGCGCGTCGGAAGGCCCGGCCGCGCGCCGCACGGAATCCGCCAGCCGCTCGTCGGATGGCGAGTCGTCCGGCAGCCGCGCCTCCGGTTCGTCCGCCACGCGCGGCACGACGGAAAGCTCCTCGTCGCGCTCGTCGGAAGGCTCCTCGTCCGCGCGCCGTGCATCGTCCGAGGGATCGTCGTCGCGCTCCTCTGAGGGCTCTTCGACGCGTGCGTCAGAAAGTGGATCGTCCACTCGCCGGACGTCGTCTGAGGGAAGTGCGGCGCGTTCGTCGGAATCGGCGTCCAGCCGCTCGTCTGAAGGATCATCGGCGACGCGCCGGGCTTCGTCGGAAGGGTCGGCCAGCCGCGCATCGGAGGGAGCGTCATCCCGCTCCACATCCGCCACGGGCGAGCGCTCGTCGTCGTCCACGCGATCGTCGTCGGAACGCTCGAGCCCGGCGGAAAGTGGATCGTCGTCCGCCGCGCGCCGTACGGAATCGGCATCCGAGCGTCCGTCTGCCAGCCGCACGGAAGGGTCGGCGCGGTCGTCGTCCGCATCTTCCCGCGCCTCGTCCGAGACGCCGCGCGCCAGCGGAACGACGGCTTCGCGGCCCGCGGGACGTACGCACGAGGTGGCGGAAGGGGAGACGCTGTGGGGAATTGCCCGGCGCTACGACGTGACCGTCGCCGCGGTGCGCGAGGCCAACGACCTGAGCGAGTCCGAGTCGCTGCAGCCCGGCCGCACGCTGCGCATTCCGCGCGCTTCGTCCACCGCGAGCACCTCCGGCGAAACGCGAGCGGCGGCGGGAAGTGGATCCACCGCGACCCGCCCGGCGGCCGCGGGCACCACGCGTTCCAGCGGAGAGACGCGCGCGGCGGGAACCGGATCGGCCGGCACGCGGCCGTCGGGCACCGCGGCGGGATCGTCATCCACCGCAACGCGTTCCACCGGCACCGCTTCCACGCGCCCCGCGGCTTCGGCCACTGGATCGCGCACGTCCGCGCGGCAGCACACGGTGGCGGATGGGGAGACGCTGTGGGGCATCGCGCGGCGGTACGAGATCACCGTGGATGCGTTGCGCCGCGCCAACGACCTGGGCGAGAATGCCGCCATCCAGCCGGGGCAGAAGCTCACGATCCCGGCGAGCTGATCGTCGTCCGTGGCGGATAACAAACAAATCACCCCCGGCGAGACCATCTCACCGGGGGTGATTGCGTTCGTGGAGCGGTTCAGAACCGGGGGATCGCGCGGTCCCGGAGTTCCACCGCGCCGCCGACCATCAGAAACCGCACGGCGCGCGTGGAATCCGCGCCCAGCCGCTCGCGCCCAAGCCCCGCCTGCACGAACACGGAATACTCAGAAAACTTCAACGCGGCGGCGGGCATCCAGAGTGTGGCGTCCGGCGCGCGGTCTCCGCCATGAAAGAAGGCGACGCTCTGTGTCGTGTACAGACTGACGTCATCGTCCAGATCCCGCCCGATCTGCGCATACGGCGTCGTGTAGCTGCGGGAAAGCAGAACGCCCGCGCCGGCCGCGAGCGTCGGGTGCGACGCGGGGGAAAGCTGCACGTATGCGTCGGCTTCCGGGTGCATGACGGAGAAGGGAAGCGCGATCGGGACGGACACGCCCAGCGACACCGGCAGTGGAACGCCGGAGTTGTCCGGCGTCCATCCCACCCGCGCGAACACGCTGGACGGGGCGATAACGGGCGTGACCGTGCTCTGTCCCGTGCGGACTTCGCCCGTCAGCACGGGATCGGTCGCGATCGCCGCCACCGTCCCCACCGCGAGCCCCGGATGCACGCGCGGCGCGTGCGTCACCACCGGAATGCAGGCCGGAACGAGCAGAACGGGTATGAGGGCGAGCAGGATCCGGAATGGCGGCGGGCGCATGGCTTCCGGGTGGAGGGCGGGACGGAATCACGCTCCTCCCGGGCATCCGGGCGGAGCGTCATCGCGAGGGGCCCGCGGAGGACGAGCCCTTTTTCAGCCGAGGACGGGATGCACTCTGCTCATCCGCCCCGGCTCCACGCGCCGGAGGGACGGCGGACGCTGAGGGGGAGAGTGCCGTCAGGCTTCCAAGGTCAGGCTTCCGCCGCGGGAGCGGCGCCGCCCTCTTCCGCCGGAACACCCTCGTCCGCGGCCTCTTCCACCTCGTTTTCCGACACGCCGATGACCGTTCCGTCATCGAACTCCACCATGTAGCCGTCGCGCGCGTCCTCGTTGCTGTCCGCGCCCCAGTGCCCGATCACCTCGCCCACGCGCCCCACGTACGGCTCGGACTGGGCGTAAAACGAGCGTACCACGCGTACCCTGTGCATCGCCGTCTCCCGGTGCAGAGAAAAGCCATCCCCGAGCGGGCTCCCGCTTGCACAAGCCGCGCCCGGGCACGCTGGCGCGGTGCCGCCGGGGCGAACAGATTGACCGGTTCACGACGACAGTACGGAGTGAGGATGGCGGATCGGCATGGGCCGGAGAGCCCGGTGCGCTCGTGGCGCGCGTGGCTGCAATTGATCGTGGGGCTGGCGGGATTCGCGTTCTCGGTGACGCTCATGGTGCGCAGCGGCCTGGGGCTGGGCCCCTGGGACGCCTTTCATGTGGGCCTGTCGCGGCGGATGGGGATCAGCATCGGGGCGGCGAGCATTCTCGTGGGAGTGCTGATCGTGGCGGGATCCTGGTTCATCGGGGTGCGCCCCGGCGTGGGCACCCTGGCCAACATGCTGCTGATCGGGCTGTTCATCGACCTCATGCTGGGCGTGATGCCGCCCGCGCCAGGCTGGGGCGTGGGACTCGTCATGCACGTGGCGGGAATCGTGATCTGCGGCCTGTTCACCGGCTTCTACATGGCGTCGGGAATGGGCAACGGCCCCCGCGACGGCCTCATCGTGGGCCTGTGCCTGCGCACCGGGCGCTCCATCCTCCTGGTGCGCACGCTGGTGGAGGTGTCGGCGCTGGCGGTGGGGTGGATGCTGGGCGGGCCGGTGGGCGTGGGCACGCTCCTGTTCGCCTTCGGCATCGGCCCGGCCATGCAGTGGGGGATGCGCGTCTGCGGCGTGGACGAGGAACTCACCCCCGTCACCGAAGGCTGAACAGGTCCCTCCCGTGGCGGCAACTGTCCGCCGGGGGAGCCCGGCCCCCGTGTTGCACAAGGGCGGGCAGATCAGCACGCGGAGGGACGCCCCGGGCGGCGGCGCATCTTCTCCCACGGAACCAGGAAAGCGCGGGAATGCAGGGGGAAGAAAAGGGCGCGCCGCGCGAGTGGCCGGTGCTGGACGAGACGCCGCTGCGGGACTTTGAGGTGTTCCGCGCCCGCCGCATCCGCGCCCGCTCGCCGGAGGACGGCTCCGAGCACACCTTTCACGTCGCCGACGCGCCGGACGGTGTGCTCGTCATCGCGCTGGCGGTGGACGGGCGGATGGTGATGGTGCGCCAGTGGCGCCATCCCCTGCAGCGCGTGACGCTGGAGCTTCCCGCGGGGATCGTGGAAGAGGGCGAGGCCCCGGAAGCCGGCGCCGCGCGGGAGCTTCGGGAAGAAACGGGGTACCAGGGCGACGCGCCGCGGCTGCTGGGCAGCGTGGCGCTCAACCCCAGTTGGCAGACCACCCGCCTGCACACCGTGCTGATCACCAATGCGCGGCCCGTGGGCGAAAAGGAACTGGACGAGGGCGAGGACACCCGCGTGTGCCTGCTGCGTCCCGAAGAGCTGCGCGAGCGCGTTCTGCGCGGCGACGCCGATTCCGCCCCCGTCGCCACGGCGCTGGCGATGTGGGAGTGGAGCGGCCGCCCCGGTGCCGGGGCAGACGGATGAACGCTTGCGCGGCGGGCGCGCGGACGCTTACTTCCGGAAGCGAATTCCCCTGCGTCATGATGTACGATGTTCGTATTCATCTCCCACCTGACGGTGCCGGAGGCGGACCGGGCCGGCCTGGAGGCGCACTTTCGGGAGCGCGCGGGGCTGGTGGACGGTTTTCCCGGCTTTCTGTACCTGCAGCTGATGCGGCCCCAGGCGGGCGGGGCCACGCACACGTTCCTTACGGCGTGGGAAACGCGCGAGGCCTTTCGCGCGTACATGCGCAGCCGGGAGCACACCGAATCCCACGCGCGCGAACCGGGGGAGATCATGGGGCGGACGGAGGTGCGCCACGAGGCGTTCGAGGTGCTGATGGACTCGCGCCGCGAGCCGGAGTGGCTGCACTGAGCGCCGCGCGGGAGGCCGCGTGACGCGCGAAGCGGCGCGGGAGCGCTACCTGGACGCGCTCGTGGCGGGAAACCGCCGCGCCGCCTTTGAGGTCATCGACGAGGCGCACGAGGCGGGCTTTACGCTCCGCGAGCTGTACCTGGACGTGTTTCAGCCGGTGATGCGCGACATCGGGCGGCTGTGGCAGGAAAACCGCATCACCGTGGCGGATGAGCACCTGGCCACCGCCATCACCCAGGCGGCCATGGCGCGGCTGTACGACGAGCTGTTTCACGGCGCCGCCCTTCCCGGGCCGCTGCTGATCGCCGCGTGCACCGACCAGGAGCGGCACGAGCTGGGTCTGCGGATGATCTGCGACGTGCTGGAAATGGAAGGGTGGGACACCCTGTTTCTGGGCGCCACGGTGCCCACGGACGACCTGGTGCGCATGGTGCGCGAGCGCCGTCCCCAGGTGGTGGCGCTGTCGGCCTCCATCGCGCCGCACCTGGCGCGCGTGGCCGACACCATCCGGTCCATCCGCGAGGCCGTGCCCGTGGACGGACCGCTGATCGCCGTTGGAGGGCGCCCGTTTCTGGACGACCCCTCGCTGGCGGAACGCCTTGGCGCCGACATGACCGCGCGTGACGCGGTGGAGGCGGCCGAGCGATTGAAGGAGAAGTTCGCCGCATGAAGAACCTCACCGCTCTCGGCGTGCACCCCGCGCTGCGCGGCTTTCCGGGCATGGTCCTGGAGCTGCGCCGCGACGGCGTCGTCGTGGAATCCAACGGCCGGCTGGAGCGCGAGCTGGAGCGGGGCGTGGTGGGGCACCCCCTGGGCTCGGTGCTGGACGGGCCCTCGCGCCGCAAGCTGGACGCCATTCTGGCCCGCCAGCCGCGCCCCGAAGCCACGGACGGGTTCGTGCCGGCGCAGGCGTGGGAGCTCATGCTGGAGGGGCGCGACACCGTGGCGCCCCACAGCTTCTTTCCCGTGTGGGACGAGGAGGGCGACCACCTGTACCTGGTGGAAAGCCCGCGCGACCCCCGCTTCGACGCGCTGTACGAGGAGCTGGCGGCCGTCAACAGCGAGCAGGCCAACACGCAGCGCCAGCTGGCCAAGGAAAAGTCGCGCCTGGCGCGCGCCCTGGGCGAGCTGGAGCGCGAGCTCAAGGAAAACGAGCGCCTGTCCCGCACGCTGCAGGGGCAGAACGAGGAGATGGAGGCGCAGAACGAAGAGCTGCTGGCCATGACCGAGGAGCTGCACGCCGGGCAGGAGCAGCTTCTTTCGTCCAACCACCAGCTGGAGCGCCGCACCCGCGAGCTGCAGATTGCCCTGAGCGCGCGCAACCGCTTCTACGCGGCCATGAGCCACGAGCTGCGCACCCCCATCAACGCGGTGATGGGGTACAACGACCTGCTGCTGGCGGAGGTGTACGGCACGCTGAGCGAGCAGCAGGAGCTGGCGGTGGAGCGGTCGCAGCGGGCGGCGCGCCACCTGCGCGAACTGGTGAACGACGTGCTCGACATCTCCCGGCTGGAAAGCGGCCGCGCGGAGGTGGAGCCGGAGCCGGTGGACGTGGCCCGGCTGGTGGACGAGATCTTCGACACGCTGCGCCCCCTGGCCGCGCACGCGGGCAGCGACATGCGCCGGCTGAGCGGCGACGACGTGGGCACCGTGGTGACCGATCCGCTGCGGCTGCGGCAGATTCTGCTGAACCTGCTGAGCAACGCCCTCAAGTACGGCGCGGGCGCCCCGGTGTGGGTGCACCTGGCCTGGGCGGGAACCGGGCGGCTGGTGGTGGAAGTCACCGACGGCGGCCCGGGAATCGCCGAAGAAGACCTGGGGCGCATCTTTGACGAATTCGTGCAGCTGGGGCGCGAAGAAAACACCGAAACCGCCGGGCGCGAGGGAACCGGGCTGGGCCTGTCCATCGCGCGGCGGCTGGCGACGGCGCTGGGCGGCACCCTGGAAGCCGCGTCCACCCTGGGCGTAGGCAGCACCTTCCGGCTCACGCTGCCGGCCTCGCCCTCGCGCGCCGAGTGACGGCCGCTCCCGAAGGCACACGCAACGCAAGGTCATGACCGATTCGCAAGATCAAGGGCCGCGGGGAGAACGGGGCGGCGACCGCCGCGGAACCGACCGCAGAAGGACCGACCGCCGTCTTCCCGTCCCCCTGTGGCGCAAGCCGTGGGCGCTGGTGTCGTACGGCGTGCTGGGCGCGCTGGCGCTGGTGATTGCGCTGGGCGGGCTGCGCGGGGGCGGCGACAAGGGAGTGGCGCGCGACGAGCAGCTCAACACCTCCACCGCGGCCATCGAGCCGCCGGTGTCCGACGGCCCGGCCGCGTCCGCCGGGCGCGCGCCGGAAGACGCGTACGGGCAGGCCGGCTACGAGCGGCTCATCGTGGAGGGGCAGGCCGCGGTGGGGCGCATGGTGCGCGCCGAGCTGTACTGCGAGGCGCCGGAAAACTTCACCATCGTCAGCGGCGACACGGTGCGCCGCGCGCTGGGCGACCTGATCCAGGAAGGCCGCATCCCCGCGGCCGAGTGCAAGTGGGGCAGCACCCGCGACACGCAGCGCGAAGACTTTCTGCTCATCGTGCCGCCGGCGCGGGCGCGCGAGTTCGCGGCCACGCCCGTGGTGAACGACGCCTTCGTGGAGCGCCACCGCGTGGTGGGCCTCATCGAGTGGATCGGCCCCACGCAGGCCTTGGCGCTGCGTCCGGCCGGCATCTTCCGCGGGGTCGTCAGCCGCTGACGCCCCGCCACCGCCCCGCCTTTCTTCCCCCCGGTTCATGAACAAGACGATCCTGCTGGCGGCGGCGCTCCTGGCGCTGCCCGCCGGCGTGCACGCGCAGAACGCGGCCGATCCGCTGATGGCGCGCGCCCTTCGCCTGCACCGCGGCACGCCGCTGGTGGACGGCCACAACGACCTGCCGTGGGAAATCCGCGAAAAGGCGCAGGGCGACCTGGGCGCCATGGACCCGCGCGGCTCGCTTCCCGCCAACCACACCGACATTCCGCGGCTGCGGGCGGGCGGCGTAGGCGGCGTGTTCTGGGCGGCGTACGTTCCCGTGGACCGCACCGGGCGCGAGGCCGCGGGCTTTGCGCTGCAGCAGATCGGGCTGATCAAGCGGATGACGGAGGCGTCGCCGGAGCTGGAGATGGCGACCACGGCGGACGGGATCGTCGCCATCCACCGGCGCGGGCACATCGCCTCACTGATCGGCATCGAGGGCGGGCACGCGATCGACAACTCGCTGGACGTGCTGCGCCAGTTTCACGAGCTGGGCGTGCGCTACATGACGCTCACGCACGCCAACACGCTGGACTGGGCCGACGCCGCAACCGATTCGGCGAAGCACGGGGGATTGACGGCGTTCGGCGAAGAGGTGGTTCGGGAGATGAACCGCTTGGGGATGCTGGTGGACCTCAGCCACGTATCCGCGGAGACGATGAAGGACGCGCTGCGGGTGGCGGAGGCGCCGGTCATCTTCAGCCACTCCTCGGCGCGCGCCATCGCCGACATGCCGCGCAACGTGCCCGATGACGTGCTGCGCCTGCTGCCGGCCAACGGCGGCGTGGTGATGGTGAACTTCTACTCCGGCTTCATCGATCCCGCGGCGGCGCGGCAGATCACCGGGCTGGGCGCGGTGCAGCAGCAGCTCACCGCGCAGTATCCGAACGATCCGCAGGCCCGGCAGCGCGCGCTGGATGAGTGGATGGCGGCGCACCCGCTGCCGCGCGGCTCGGTGGCGACCATCGCGGACCACATCGACCACATCGTAAAGACGGCGGGGATCGACCACGTGGGGATCGGGTCGGACTTCGACGGCGTGACGTCGCTGCCGGAGGGGATGGAAGACGTGTCGCGCTTTCCGTACCTGACGGTGGAGCTGCTGCGCCGCGGCTACAGCGATGCGGACGTGCGCAAGATCCTGGGCGGCAACGTGCTGCGGGCCATGCGCGCCGCGGAGCAGACGGCCGTGCGCATTCAGCGCCAGCGCGGCCCGTCATCCGCCAACATCGACGTGCTGGACCGCCGGCCGGTCTCCCGCTGATCCTTGTTCAGGATGATGACGATCAGCCCCGGCGGACTCTCGTTCGCCGGGGCTGATTTTCGTCGGGCGGACGGTTCGGCAGACACCGTTTCACGCGGAGGACGCGGGGGTGGCGGAGGTGCGCGGGGGAACGGATGGGGGAGGGGAGGGCGCGGGCGGCTTTTTCATCGACGGCAACGGTATCTTTGAAGAACGGCATTGGGGAAACAGCATCGGCGGAAAAAGGGACCGGGAAACGTGGACGATGGCTCTCGTCCCGTTCCCCGGTCCTTTTCTGTTGCCCTTCCCCCGCGTTCCCCCGCTACCCCCGCGTCCTCCGCGTGAAACGGTGTTGCGGTTCCCTCAGACTACGCCCGCGGCGGTCTTGGCCCACTCCAGGCGGCGGCGCAGTTCCTTTTCGCCCATGGTGCTGATGGCGAAGTTGGCCGCCTCGATGCTGTTGAAGTCGATGGGCGCCGTGACCGGCTCGCCGGACTCGGGGCGGAACGCCAGCTGGGCGCCGTCGCGCAGGTGCGCCACCTTGATGGGGAGCGCCACCGCTTCCCAGGCGCGCCCGTGATCGTCCTTGATGCTTCTCATCTCACGTCTCTCGTGGTCAGTTCGAATTCAGCGGCTGAGCGCCTTGAGCATCACGTCGCCCACGGCTTCCACCTGCCAGGCGCGGATTCCGGGCACCCGCTCCAGCTCTTCGCGCGTGCGCGGCTGCACGCGAGCCAGCTCGTCCAGCAGCGCGCGCGACATCAGAAAGCCGGGGTCCAGCTCCAGCGTTTCGGCGGCGCGGGCGCGGACGTCGCGCAGCGTTTCCACCCGCGCCTCCTGCTCGGGGTCGCGCTCCCACCGCGGCGAGCGGGGCCAGCGCGGAAGCTCGGCCTCGGGCACGTCCAGCCCGCGCTGCACCGCCGCCATGATGTCGCGGCCGCGGCGCTGCGCCAGCCCTTCGCTGATGCCGTTCACCGAGGGCAGGTCGCGCGCGCTCGGCGGCGGCGACGCGCTCATCTCCAGCAGCGCCTGGTTGCCCAAGATGCGGAAGGTGGCCTGGTCGCGCTCGCGGGCCACCCCTTCACGCCACTCGTGCAGCTCGCGCAGAATGGCCAGCCCGCGCGGGGTGAGGTCGCGCGCGCCCTTGGTGCGCATGTACGCCTCGCGGCCGTCCTCCGGCTCCGTCCAGCGCGTCCCCTCGCGGCGGATGAACTCTTCCTGCGCCCAGTGCAGGCGGCCGCGCTCTTCCAGCGCCGCGCGCAACCGGTCGCGCAGTTCGGGAAGGTGCGCGGTGTCGGAGGCGGCGTACTGCTTCATCCCCTCGGACAGCGGGCGCTCGGCCCAGTCGGCGCGCTGAAACTCCTTGGGCAGCTTGAGGCCCAGGTACTTTTCGGCGATGTTGCCCAGCCCGAGCTGCTTTTCGCCCAGAAAGGCGGCCGCGATCTGCGTGTCGAACAGGCCGGACAGGTGCAGGCCGGCGTCGCGGTCCAGAATGCGGACGTCGTAATCCGCGTCGTGAAAGATCTTTTCAATCGCCGGGTCGCCCAGCACTTCGCCCAGCGGCGACAGGTCGCCCACGGCGAACGGGTCGATCAGCCAGTGCGTCGTGCGCGACGACACCTGCACCAGGCTGAGCCGGTCAAAGTAGCGGTGATAGCCCGCGGCTTCCGTATCCACCCCCAGCAGCGGCTCGGCGCGCAGTTCGCTTACGAGTGTGCGCAGCCGTTCGGGGTCTTCGATCAGTTCGTAATCCATGTCGCCGGTCGTGAGGGAACCGCGCAAGTTCGGCTTCCGGCGTCCCCGTCGCAAGGTCCGGGCGCAAATGAGCGCGCGATGGTCATCGCGGACCGGCGCGCCTCGCCTCGATCATCGCCCGCTACAGCCGTTCATCCGCCAGAATGGCCTCGATGCGCTCGCCGTCGCGGACGCGGGCGCGGCCGCTGTTCATCGACCGGCGCTCCTCCGTGTCTCCCGACGCGCCGCGCACGCGCACCAGGACCTGCGCGGCAAAGGTGGCGGCGGGGTTCCAGGTGGCGGTGCGGCCGTCGTCGCTCAGGCGGGCGGGAATGGGCTCGGGCATGGCTCCTGGCACGGGCGATTGGCCGCGCGCGGCGTGCGTGGTTAGATTCGGGGCGGCAACGCGCCCGCGCGGCGCGGACACACTTTCGCGAGGGATGACCACCGATGGCCGAAGTTACCTGCGCGCGCTGCGGGCAGACGAAGCCCGGGCTGGCGTTTGCGCCCTACAACAACGACCTGGGCAAGCGCATTCACGCGTCCATCTGCCAGGACTGCTGGGCGCAGTGGCTCAAGCAGCAGACCATGCTGATCAACCACTACGGCCTCAACGTACGCGATCCTGAAGCCAAGACCATGCTGTACGAACAGACCGAGAAGTTTCTGTTCGGCGGCGAGGCGGACCAGGTGGATACCAGCAAGCAGGGCACCATCCAGTGGTAGCCGGCCTGCCGTAGCGCTTCTTTTCGATGGACCGGAACGCCCCGCGAGCTTTCGCGGGGCGTTCTGCTTTCAGGGCAAGGCCTCACGCAGAGCAGCAGAGGAGCAGAGAACAGCTTTTCCTCTGCTCCTCTGCTGCTCTGCGTGAGATGATCAGTTGCCCTTCTTCCGCGCCGCGGCCCGCAGAATGGCGTCTGCCAGCGGCTCCGCGCCGAAGCGGACCGGGTCGGTGGTCGGCAGGCCGGTGAGGTCCTGGATACGGGCCACCTCGTCGCGCGCCGCCGCCTCGTCCATGTCGAACGTCACCAGCGAGACGCCGATGACGGGAGAGGGACGGAGAGGCGCGATGGCGCCCTCCACGATGCGGATCATCTCCGGCACGCTGGGCAGCGGCATCCACGAGTACGGATTGCCCGCGCCGTACGGGCAGGTGCGCGTGGGCTGGTGGCACAGGATCATCCCGTCGGGCATGGAGCCGTGCAGCAGGCCCAGCGTGACGCCGCTGTAGCCGGGGTGCACGAGCGAGCCCTGGCCCTCCACCATCACGATGTCGTTCCCCTCCGCCGCCTTCAGGACCAGCGTTTCCGCCGCCCCGCCGATGAAGTCCGCCACCACGGCGTCCACGGCGATTCCCCAGCCTTCGATCAGGATTCCCGTCTGGCCGGTGGCGGCAAATCCCACTTTGGCGTCGCGGGCCCGCAGCGCGTCGCGAATGCGCAGCCCCGCCGTCATCTTGCCGATGTTGCAGTCCGTGCCCACGGTCAGCACGGAGTACGCGCCGATGTTGCGCGCGTGGCCCTTGCTCACCGGCAGGCCGGCGGGCGGGCGGCGCAGGTCGTGGATGCGCACGCCGTGCTCCGCGGCCAGCGAGGACAGTTCCGCGTCGTCGGCCAGGTACGCGTGCAGGCCCGCCACCACGTGCAGCCCCGCGCGGATCGCGGCCGTCAACGCGGGCCGCCACGCGGGCGGGAGCGCGCCTCCCTGCGGCGCGATCCCAATCAGCAGCGCCGTCGGGTTCAGCCGCAGACCCTCTTCCATCGATCCCATGATGGGGATTTCGCCGCCGAAGCCCAGGACGTCCTGCACCGTCTGCCCGGCGCGCGTGGAATCCACGATGCCCAACACGCGGTCCGGAAGGAAGCGGACGGCGCTGTTGGCGGTCTTGCTGGTCAGCGGGCCGAAGTGGCCCTCCGCGAGAACCAGGTAGCGGTACGTGGTGAGGTCAGGCTGCTGCATCCAGACGTGGCGGAGAAGGGAAGTGCTCAGGGCCCGGTACCAAGTGCCCAGTGCTTGTTTGTTGGAATGTGCTTCACTCGTCCCATGTCATTCTGAACGAGGCGCCGCGCGACACAATTCGCCCTGCTCAGACTGTGGCGCCGACGGAAGAATCCCGCTCCACACTGGCCCGCGATCGCCGGATCGCACTCGCCTCCAGAGCGGCAGGCGCGGCGGACGGTCGGACGCGCGGTGCCGGACAGCGGCTCGGCTCACGGTTCGGAGCGGAATTCTTCGGTCGCGCAAAATCCGGCGCGGCGGAGAGAGCGGCGCACGCTTCCTCAGAATGACATCGAACGGGCTTCGTGGCGAAGGTGGAGACGGTGCCCCTTCTTGTCATCCTGAGCGAGCGGCGATACGGCGGTGTCGGCGGCACCGTTGGTTGCAGCGAGTCGAAGGATCTTGCCACATGGCCGGCCACGAGCACCCCGGTTCGAGTCTGGCTCGGACCCCGCCTGCCGAGCGCGCCACATCTGCCGTGGCAAGATCCTTAGACTTCGCGCCAGAGTCGGGCGTGCCGGACAGATCTGCTCGGCGCTTCGCTCAGGATGACAAACAACGGCCGCAGTGCGGCTTCTGTTCCGCGCATCCGAGGAGCCCGCGCGGGTGCCTGCTGGTTTACGCGGTTGAAGCCTCACAGCATTACCGTGAGGCTTTCCGCTGTTGAAGCGGCAACTTCAGTCGCTCCAGCAGCCGGGCTTGGCCGCCCGCCCGTATGATCAGCGTGGGGCGGCGCCGGCCTGTTCCAGGATGGCGGGAATGCTGAGCGGGCCGGGGTCCATCCGCACGGCGGATTCCGGCACGCGCACCTCCGAAGGCGCGTCGCGCACGAAGCGGCGGAAGCCCTTGCCCTCCAGCAGCCGGTGCACGTAGATGCGCCGCGTAATCACCATCACCGTCGCCAGCACGGGGACGGCGACGACCAGGCCGAACGCGCCCAGCAGGTGCGCCATCACCAGCACGCTCATGATGGTGAGCACCGGCGGCAGGTGCACCCGCCGCTCCATCACCATGGGATGAACGAAGTTGCCCTCGATGATGTGCACCACCACGCCCAGCAGCACCACGCCCATGGCGTGGGCAATGTTCCCCTGCCCGAACACGAACAGCGCCGGCAGCAGCGTCGATACCAGGCTGCCGAAGAAGGGCACCATCACCACCACGCCGGTGAACACGCCGAACGCCAGCGCGAACGGCACGTGCAGCACCAGCAGCCCGATCCACGTCAGTACGCCCAGGCACACCATGGCGATCAGCTGCCCGCCGATCCACGCCCGCAGCGACACGCCCAGGTCGCTCAGAATGTCCCGCACCAGCTCGCGGTGGACGGGCGGCGCCAGCGACACCGCGCCCTCCTTGTACATCTGCGGGCGCAGCGCCATGTAGATGCCCATGACGAACACGCTGGCCAGGTTCACGAACGTGTGCAGCGTATCGAACACGAAGGGAAAGAGCCCCGTGGCGAACTGGCCCGCGTTTTCCGCGACGCCGCTGAGCTGCGCGGTGATCTTTTCCGGCGGCAGCACCGCCTTCACCAGCGGATAGCGCTCGCCCAGGTCCACCAGCGTCTGCGTCAGGATCTGGATCTGCGCGGGGAGCGCGGTGATCAGCGCCTGCGTCTGCGCCACCACGGGCGGCAGCACCAGCCACCCCACCAGCGCCACCGCCGCCGCGGTAATCAGCAGCGCCGACACGATCCCCAGCCCGCGCGGCAGCCGCAGCCGGTCTTCCAGAAAGTCGGTGATGGCGCTCAGGTAGACGGCGAACAGCGCCGCGATGAAGAGCAGCAGCAGCACCTCGGCCACGCTGAACAGAAAGTACAGCAGCAGCACCGTCCCCACCGCCGCGCCCATCACGGCGTAGGGCGACGGGCGGGGCTGGGCGTGCTCGCGGGCGGGCGGGTTGGCGCTCATGGCGGAGTCCCGTGAAACGAAAAGCGGGACCGGCAGAATGCCGGCCCCGCGCAAGCTATCAATCCGGAGCGCCCCGCGCCAACGGCGGCGTCCCCTCCAGCGTCCGTCCGCGCCTACTCCGCGCGCAGCGACGCCACCCACGCCCGCCACGCCGCGGGGTCGGCGCCCAGGTCCTCGCCGCGCAGGGCGGTCAGAAAGCGGCGCGCGGGTCCGGATACGTCCTCGGAGCGGCTGTCCAGCCGCGCGAGTACGGCCTCGCCGCCGCCGGCCAGAAAGCGCGCGGCGTGGGTGGAATCCGCCCCGGTCGCCACGAGCGCGTTCATGACCTCGTCCAGGTTCCACAGCGAGGTGCCGCGCAGAATGGCGTGGATGTCGTCCACGGCGGGCGCCCAGTCCACCCGACGCGGCGTGCGGGCAAGCGTCGTCAGCGAGTACGCCGCCATTCCCGAAACGATGTCGTTCTGTTCCCGGACCGAGTGCATCAACTGGTGCAGCACCTCGTCCGTCGCGGGGCCGTACGCGAGCAGCGAGGCGGCCACCACGCGGTTCAGCATGCCGGAGTCCGCCGCCAGCACCCGCCGGGCGAGGGCGAGGTCCGCCGGCGTGCCGTGCGACTTCCAGAAGTCCCAGACGCGCTGAATCTCCAGGCTGTCCCGCCGGGACATGTCGGGGAGATGGCCTTCCCACGCCATCATCTCCAATGCGTCCTTGTACCGGCCCGGCTGCGTGCGCAGCCGGGCCGGAAGCCCGCTCCATTCCTGCCGGACACTCGTGGTGTCGTCCGGCAGGTACAGGCGCCGCACCCGCACGGAGTCCGCCGGCTCCACCAGCGTCAGAGTGACATACTCGACTGTGTCGCCCATCGTCATCGTCGTGGAGGAGGTCGCGGCGGGAAAGCCGATCTGCTGCAGCGCAACCGCGCACGCGTGCGAAGCAAGCGAAACCTCGCCCTTCCGGCGGAGGGCTTCCTCCAGCATGGGTACCGTCCAGTCTTCCAGCCCCAGCACCTCCACCACCTTGCCGGGAACGCGCACCACGTTCGGCTGAGCATTGGCCGGAGCGGCGCCGGCGAGCACGGCACCGGCGAGCAGGCTTGCGGCAATGGTCTTCATGGCGGCTCCGGAGAAGTGAAGAATAGGAAAGGATTGATCGGAAAGGTGCTCCCTTCGGGCCGCGCCGGAGCGCCGCCGCCCGGAAGGGCGGCGGCGCGTTCAGCGGATGATCAGGCGCGGTTCAGCGCGTCGATCTGCGCGGCCAGGTCGCCGTCGGGGGCGGCCTGGGGCGGCTGCGCGCGGGTGGCGTCCGGCTGGGCGTAGGCGGTGCGCTCGGCGGCGGTGTGCGCGCCAGCGTCGTCATCCACCAGCTCCGCGTCCTGCACCGTCATGTCCTGCCCCATTCCCTGTCCCGCGCCCAGCCGCCGTGAACCGGCGCCGGACTGCGGAAGCGCGGCCGGCGGCGCGGCCTCGGCCGGGGGAAGAATGCCCATCTGCTGCTTCATCTCCAGCAGGCGGTACTCCACGTCGGAGCTGCTGCCAGCTTCCAGCGCCTTGAACTCCTTTTCCAGCGGATCGCCGTTCAGCTCTTCCGAGACTTCGGCGGCGGCCAGGGCCAGGCGCTCGTTGTGCTCGATCTTCTGCGCCATGCGCTCGAACGTTTCGAACGCGGACGAGTCCGACAGCCCGGCCATCGTCTCGTGAATGCGGCGCTGCGCCTGGGCGCGTTTCTGCTTGGCTACCAGCAGGTTCTTCTTGCGCTGCGCCTCTTCGATCTTGACCTGCAGCTGTCGCAGGGCGTCCTTGACCTTTTCGGTGTCGGAGGCCTGCTTCTGCCAGGTGTCGTGCAGGCTCTGCGCGCGCTGGGCGTACTCCTGCTGGCGCGTCAGCGCCTGGCGGGCCAGGTCGTCGCGGCCCTGCTGCAGCGCGAGCATGGCGCGGCGCTCCCACTCCTGCGCCTGCTTGGCCTCGGCCTCCACCTGCGACTTGAGCTTGCGCTCTTCGGCGATGGCGAGCGCGACCTCCTGCTTGGCCCGGGTCTGCTGCTCGCGCATGTCGATGATGACCTGCTCGAGCATCTTTTCCGGGTTTTCGGCCCGGGCGATCAGGTCGTTCAGGTTCGACCGGACAAGGGTCGACAGCTTCTGGAAGATTCCCATCGGATCCCAACGTGTAGGTCCCGGGCGGAAACGCGCGTGCGCGGCTCCGGGGGGACGTGCCTGGTCAGCGGAAAAGAACGGCCGTGCGCATCAGCAGTCGCGATACCCCGCCAGCGAATCCAGGTGCGTGGCCAGCGCCATCTGAAACGAATCCACCGTGGCCTGGAACTCGTTGAAGTCCAGGTTTTCCAGCTCCAGCGACTCGGTGAGGATCACGTCGTCCTCTTCCAGCCCGTACGCGGCGTGCACGAGTTCGGTGGCGTTGGCGCGCAGGAGGGCGCGGTACAGGTCCGAGCACTTCTGCTGGTCCTGCGGCACGTCCAGCACCTTCAGGCGAAACACCAGCAGCGGCGGCGCGTGGTTGATCACCAGGGGCGCCCCGCCGTCCTGCTCGTCGGGGTAGGCCGTCCACATTCCCTCGGCCACTTCCTCGAACTCCAGGTCCATGCGGTGCAGGAAGTTCACCACGTCCTCGCGGTTCACCATCAGCGGCTCTCCGGATTGTTTGTCGGAAGCCCGGGCGCGGGCAGCGCGCCGGGCGAACGGGTCTGGCCCTGTCCAAGCAGCCCCACCATGAACGACTGTTCCTCGCTCAGGCGGCGCACTTCGGACTGCAGGGTGTCCATTTCTTCGCGCAGGCCACGGATCTGGGCGTCACGCGAAGCGATGTCCGAGTCGCCGGTGGAGCGGGGCAGCGCGGTAATGACCATGCGCGCCGCCAGCCCCACGGCCAGGATCAGGATTACGATTCCCATGTCCGTTTTCTCATGCAGCGGGGGTACGTCGCGCCCCGGCGCAAAGTTTCACCCGCGGCCGGCCGCCCGGCGGCGGGCGAAGGTCAGGAGCTGGCGCCGGAGGGACGGCTGGTGGGGCGGATCTGCACCAGCCGGCGCGCGGACGGCGTGGCGGCCAGCCCGCCCATGGCGGTTTCGCGGTAGGCGCTGGGCATGCGCCGCCCCACCTCGCCCATGACGTCGATCACTTCGTCGGCGTTCACGGGAAAGTCCAGCCCGGCCAGCGCCATTTCGGACGCGGAGATGGCCTGCATGGCCGCGCTGGCGTTGCGGTAGATGCAGGGAATTTCCACCAGCCCGCCGATGGGATCGCAGATGAGCCCCAGCATGCCCTGAAGACAGAGGGCGATGGCGGTGCTGATCTGGTCCGGCGTGCCGCCGTGCAGCCAGGTGACGGCCGCGGCGCCCATGGCGGCGGCGGTCCCCGTTTCGGCCTGGCAGCCGCCCTCGGCGCCGGCCAGCGAGGCGCGCTGCGCGATCACCCCGCCCACGCCGCCCGCGACCAGCATGGCGTCGATCAGCTTTTCCTCGCCCAGCCCGTCCGCGAACTCATCCACCGAGATCAGGATCGCCGGCAGCACCCCCGCGGCCCCCGCCGTGGGCGCCGCGACGATCAGCCCCATCGCCGCGTTCACCTCCAGCGTGGCGATGGCGCGCGCCAGGGTGATGGTGACGCGTTCGCCCAGCATGCGAGGCCCGTTGTCCCACAGCCGCTTGGCGCGCCCGCCGGTCATCCCGGACGCCGAGCGCACCTTGCCCTCCAGCCCCTCGTCGATGGCGCGGCGCATGACGCCCAGCGTGTGCGCGATGCGGGCGCGGATCTGCTCGGCGGGAACGCCGGTTTCGCGCGACTCCGTTTCCAGCACCACCTGCGGAATGGGGCGGCCGGACTGTTCGGCGTCGCGGAGCAGCGATTCGATGGACTTGTGCATGAGGAACTGCAGGGAATAGGGAATAGGGAATGGGGAATAGGCTGCAAGAGCGGTGCGAGGACATCCCGGCGGTGTCTGATCGGCTGCCCTCCCGTCGGAGCCGTGCTCCGGCCGGCCCCCGCGCCGGACCCCCTATTCCCTATTCCCCATTCCCTATTCCCTGATCTTTACGCAATCCTCGGCACGGCCCGAGCCCACCGCAGCCACGGAAACGACCGGATCGCTCCCAGCGCGGCGTCGCTCACCGGCTCGTCGGCCTCAATGGTCATCAGCGCGTCCTGATGCCGCCCGGTGCGGTCCACGCGCATGGTGGCCAGGTTCACGTGGTGGGCGGAAAGGATGGTGGCCACCGCGGCGATGGTCCCCGGCTCGTCGTGCGCCAGCAGCACCACCGTGTGGTACGCGCCGCCCAGCGCCACGGGAAAGCCGTCGATCTCCGACACTTCCACCCGCCCGCCGCCCAGCGACGCGCCGCGCACCACCAGGCTGTCGTCCGCGCGGTCGATGTGGAAGATGGCCGTGTTGGGGTGCGCCTCGTCGCCCAGGTCGATCTCCTCGAACTCCCAGGTGAGGCCCGCGGCGCGCGCCTCCTCGTAGCCTTCGCGCAGGCGCAGGTCGTCGGGGGCCAGCCCCACGAGCCCGCCCACGATGGCGCGGTGCGTTCCGTGGCCTTCACCGGTGGCGGCAAAGGAACCATGCAGCTGAATGCGCACGCGGTCGGGCGTTCCGCCGGCAACGGCGCGCGCAATCAGCCCCAGCCGGCAGGCGCCGGCCGTGTGCGACGAGGAAGGACCTACCATCGTCGGACCCAGGATGTCGAAGAGAGATACCATGCCGGGCAAGATAGGCGCGCGGGCGGCGGGGTGCCAGACGCTCTCTCCGAGCCACGTTGCGGACCGGTTTTGTGGACGGTCTGGACCGGTTAGCGGATCGCTGTTAAACTGGACGGAGCGCGATCCGAATGAACCGGAGGAGTGTCCCCATGATCACGATCGACGACCGCGAAACGCTGTGTCTTGTCGGCCACGTGGCCCGGGAGAGCGGCCTGTGCCGGACGGAGGCCTTGCGCGCCGCCCTGCGCCTGAAGGTGCACGCGGCCCGGAACACGGCCGCGTACCTGGACCGCCGCGAGGAGGAATGGCGGCGCGCACGGGTGCGCGGTGAGCCGGCGCCCCCGGCTCTCTCCCCCGCCGAACGGGCGGAGCGGATGGAGTACGGCGCGCCGCTGCACCGTCACTTTCCGGATCTTGTCCCCTGCCGCGATCCGGTGGAGCCGTGCGGATGCGTGTGGAATCTGGAGGATGAGGAGATCCAGGCGCTGCTCGCCGAGGTCGCGTGCGGGATGTCCGCCGAGCCCGGCGACGCGCTGCGGACGGTGCTGCGCGACCGGGCCGTCGTGCTGCGCCGCACGGCGGACGCGCTGGCCACCATCGGCAGCACGGAGCGCGGGGTGCGCGCGCACATGCTGGGCGAGGTGGTGTGCATCACGGTAGACACGGCGCCGGAGCCCCGGCCGTTTCAGGACCCCGCACTGGAGGAAATCGCGCGGGAGGTGGCGCGGGAGATGGGTGCCGACAAGCTCCCGGAGATCCGTCAGGCGCTGCTCGTCTGCCCCGAGCAGGCGCGCGACATCGCCGATTCGCTGCTGTGGATGGAGCGGAACATCTGGTCCAAGCTCCCGCCCGGCGTTCGAGGGACGATCATCTCCAAAGAAGAACGCGAGGAAATCCTGGGCTACGGCCCGGACGGATACTAACGCAGACGCATGAAGAGGAGGTGCTTGGTGAATGATCGTGAGGTCGTAGCCTCGTCCGGAAATGAATCGGAGGTAGCCACCGCATGATTCTGGATACTTCGGCGGTGATCGCGATCATCCTGCAGGAGCCGCAAGCCGGATTTCTGATCGCGAGAATGCAAATGGCGTCAGAAGTGGCCATCGGGACGGCGACTCTGGCCGAGTGCGGCGTCGTCCTGGTAACCCGCAAGAAAGGACAGTGGCGCTCGCTGTTGGACGAGTTCTTCAGCCGGCATGAAGTCGCGGAGATCGATTTCGCGTCGCGGCACTGGCCCGTAGCTGCCGCCGCGTATGCGCGCTACGGAAAGGGTAGCGGCCAGGGAGCGCGGCTCAACTTCGGGGACTGCCTGAGCTATGCCATGTCGCGCGTCGAAGACCGTGCACTGCTGTACATCGGGAACGACTTCGGAAAAACGGACCTGGACGTCATCAGCCCGCCCGCCGGCTACCTGTGAGCTACTGCTCGACGTCGGCGCCGGGGAGGCGGACGCTGGCCAGCTTCCAGCCCAGGCCGTCGCGGTGCAGGATGAGCGCGAGCCGCTCCGCGCCGGAATCGCGGTCCCGGTAGCGCACCTCGAAGCGGTTGGCGCCCGCGTAGCCCCGGTCGATGTCCAGGTTGGCGCGCAGCGGCTCGTCATCCTCGTCGCGCGTGCGGCGGCTTCCGGGCGCGGTGCCCTGCGTCAGCGCGGCGATGCCGGATGGGGTGAGCGCCGCGTCCACCACCGGGCTGGCCAGCGCGCCTGCCGCGAACCCCGTCAGGGCGCCGATCCGCGATCCCGCGCGGCCGGCCATCTGATTGGAGACCGCGGACCGCACGTTCTCCTTCAGGCTGGTGCGCAGGGCGGGGAAGTCCACCAGCTGGCTCAGCCGCTGGGTGTCGCCCGACTCCGCGGCGCGCTGCACGGCGCGGATGGCCAGGTACGGCGTACAGTACAGCCACGCGGCAACCGCGCACGCGACCAGGGCCAGAAAGGGGAACAGCGTACCGCGACGGCGCATGGAAGAACTCCAGGAAGATCGGGGATGGGGCGAGGCGGATGTGTACCCGCTGGTGCCGCGCGGGTGCCGGGCCGAGACAGGCCGGGCGCGACGCGATCCGGCATCCAGAACGGGCGGATGCGCACCACGGTTTCAGGCGGGGTGATCCGGGCAGTCGGCGCCTCGGAGTACGCCGCGGCCGATCCACCCTCAACCGCACCAGTGATTCAGCGCGGCGGCGGCGCGGGGAGCGAGGCGGCGAAATCGCGCAGCGTGTGCCAGTACGCCTCGCCCGCGACGAACACGAGATCGTTGTGCCCGGCGCCCTGAACCCAGAACTCGCGCGCGTTCCCCGGGGCGAGGGCGCGCAGCCGCTGCCCGTGCGCGAACGGAATCACCTCGTCCGAGGTGCCGTGAATCACCAGCACCGGCGCGGTGACGCGGGGGAGCTTGTCGACCGTCCGGAACCGGTCGAACGGCAGCACCCGCACCCGGCTGAACACCCCGCCGACGCTGGTGAAGGTGCTTTCCAGAATCAATCCCGCGACAGGGCGGCGCGCGGCCAGATCCGCCGCGGGCCCGCCGCCCAGCGAGCGGCCGTGGACGATGATGCGGTCCGCGGGCACCCCGGCGGCGCGGGTGAGGTAGTCGAACGCGGCGTCCTCGTCGCGGTAGGCGGCCTGCTCGGACGGACGGCCGGTGCTGAGGCCGTAGCCGCTGTAGTCGTACGCCAGCACGCTGAAGCCCGCGTCCCGCAGGTCGCGCAGAAAGGGCATGTCCTGCGCGAGGTCTTCGCCGTTGCCGTGGCTGTACAGCACGGTGTACCGCGCGTCCGGATTACGCAGGTGCACGGCCGCCACCACGCCGCCCCCGTCGCGCGGCAGCAGCAGGATGTCGGGCGTACGGGCGTAGCGCGCGGCCGGCGGCATGAAGATCAGCCGGTCCGCGGCCACCCACATCAGCAGCGAGAACCCGGCGTAGATCAGGCCCAGCAGGAGCAGATAGCGCATGGCGGCGCGGAGTACGGTGGCGCGAGTTAGCGTCACGCGAGGGCGGCGGGAACGGCGGGGACGGTGGACGCGGCGGCGGGCGCGTCCGCCGCGGGCTTCGGCGCGCCGATCAGCCGCTCCACGAGCAGGATGGTGCGGGTGCGCACGGGCTCGAACGCCAGCCCGACGGCGACACCGGTGAGCACGCCCCCCGCCCGGTCGCTGAGCCCCAGCCGCGCGCCCACCCAGCCCTGCAGCACCTGCTCCAGCGTGGCAAAGAGAATCACCGTCATCAATCCCACCGCGCTGGCGACGGCGGTGCGGCGGATGGCGAGCGCCGGGTCAAGCGCGCCCGAGCCGAACATGGCGAACGCAAGGCAGGCCAGCAGCCCCAGAAAGCCCGCCAGCAGCGACAGCGCGAACCAGTAGGGAACCGGCGGCGTGTATCCCGTGGCGCTCTGCAGCAGCCGGAGCGCCGAGGCGATGAGCGCGACGGCGGCGGCCAGCACGCACCCCTCCAGCACCCAGAAAATGCGGCGCCGCTCCGGGGCATCCGCGCGGCGGTAGCTGGCCCGCAGGTTGGCGAGGGCGATCACCAGCGTGGCGAGCAGCGCGGCGACGGTGGCATACCGGGCAGCCACGCCCGCCAGCCGCAGTCGCGCGCCGCCACCCTCGATCGCGATGTTCACCATCTGCGGGATGACGACGACGATCGCGCAGAACCACGCGGCGGTGCGGCGCAGGTTCCGCTCATCCATCGTCCACGCCTGCGCGGCCGAGATGGCGCGGGCCGGGCGCGAGCGGGCGCGCGGCTGCACGTCCGCAGGGTGCAGCGGGCGGGGAAAGACGGCGGAGAAGCGGATGAGCATCGCCATTCCCGCCACGGCCATCAGGGGGAGCAGCGTGTCCAGCGACATCATGGCCCAGCGGGGAAGGCCGCTCGCCGTCAGCATCCACCAGACGGATTCGCCGGCGAGCGGATACGAGAGCAGGGCCAGAAAGGTGGCCAGCACGCGCGCGTCCTGCCGGTCCCAGCTGCGGAACGCCAGCACCAGCGCCAGCATGGCCGCCGCCGGCCCGCCCGCGCTCAGCAGCACCATCATCACCAGCAAATGGATGCTGAAGCCGGCGCCGCTCAGCCGGACCTCCTGCACGAAGCCGATGAGCGTCAGCGCGCCCAGCGCAAACGAGGTGGCGGAAAGCACGCGGACGAATCCGCGCAGCAGCGGGTGGGAGCTGGACATGGGGACTGCGGGGGTGCGGGAACCGCGGGGAGGCACTGCGCACAAGCTACGGCGGACGGCGGACTTGCGGAAGCGGAGCGCATCCCGGGCCCCGCCGGGCCCGGGATGCCGGCCACAGGTGCTACGGCTCGCTCACCAGAGACAGGGGCTGCTCCGTCCAGACGTTCACCGGCTCATAGTTGACCGTCGCCGGGCGGAAAACGTACAGCCGGGCCAGCTCCACAAAGGCCGGCTTCACCTGCGGGTCCACCGAGCCGCGGCTGAGATAGCTGTAGAGGACGTGCCCGTTGCGGCTCACCAGAAAGCGGAGCCGGAGGTTCATGGCGCCGTCCATGCCGGGATTGGCCAGCATCAACTGCTGAAACGCGGCGCGGACCGCGGGCCCGTTCACCGGAACGGGAGGGCACTCGATGTATTCCGTCCCCGGCGCCAGGGGCGGCTCGGTGCGCTGGGGCAGGGAGACCACGAAGTACTCGTCTTCCACGGGAAGCGTGGCCAGCAGAGGCGCGGCCTGGTCCAGCACGCCCTGCACCACGTCGCCCGCCACGTTGGCGTCCACGAACGCCCGCGTGGCGCCGGTCTGGTGGTTCACGAACTCCACCACCAGGTCGCCGTACGGTTCCGCGACGCCGGCCTGCCGCGCCGCCTCCATGATGCGCGCCTGAACGGTGTCGCGAATGGACTTGTTCGTGGAGTCGCGGCGGATCTCCTCCGGCCGGCGGCGGTCCGGACGCGCCCTGCGGGCCGGCATCCGCTCGCGCACGCAGCCCGGCTCCAGCGGCAGCTGGGAATCCTGCGCGGAGGCCGCACCGGGCGCGGCGGCGGCAAAGGCAAGGCTCGACAGAAGCAGCAGGCGGTATCGCACGGATGGAATCAGAATCGGGTGACGAGGGAGGGCCGAAAGCGCGGCCGGAGCGGGAACGGATGAATATCCGCCGAAAACGTCTGCCGCAAGCCGCGCCGGCCGTGACCGCCTTTCACCGCCCCCATCGGACGGCGATGACCGGCTGTTCACGACCATCTGCCCCGGACGCGCGAAGGGCCGCTCCGGAGAGCGGCCCTCAGTTCATCACGCGTTCTCAGTTTTGCGCGGCCGGCCGCGTTTGCGGGTGCCCGGCTCCGCGGGGGCGGCCGGTGTTTCCGCGGGCGCGGTCTTGCCCAGCAGCGTCTGCAGGAACCGCCCGGTGAACGATCCCTCCACCTGCGCCACCTGCTCCGGCGTTCCCGCCGCCACCACCGCGCCGCCCTTGGGCCCGCCCTCCGGCCCCAGGTCGATGATCCAGTCCGCGGTCTTGATCACATCCAGATTGTGCTCGATCACCAGCACCGTGTTGCCCCGCTCCACCAGCCGGTGCAGCACCTCCAGCAGCATCCGCACGTCCTCGAAGTGCAGCCCCGTCGTGGGCTCGTCCAGGATGTAGAACGTCTGCCCGGTGGCCAGCTTGCTCAGCTCCGTCGCCAGCTTCACCCGCTGCGCCTCGCCGCCCGAAAGCGTCGTCGCGGCCTGGCCCAGGTGAATGTAGCCGAGACCGACGTCCGACAGCGTCTGCAGCGAGCGCTTCAGGCGAGGGACGGCGTCGAACAGCTCAAGCCCTTCATCCACCGTCAGTTCCAGCACGTCGGCGATGGAGTGGCCCTTGTAGAACACCTCGAGCGTTTCGCGGTTGTAGCGCTTGCCGCGGCACACCTCGCACGGAACGTAGACGTCCGGCAGGAAGTGCATCTCGATCTTCACCAGGCCGTCGCCCTGGCACGCCTCGCAGCGCCCGCCCTTGACGTTGAAGCTGAAGCGCCCGGGCGTGTAGCCGCGCATCTTGCTTTCCGGCAGCTCCGCGAACAGGTCGCGGATGACGGTGAAAAGGCCGGTGTACGTGGCGGGATTGGAGCGGGGCGTGCGGCCGATGGGGGACTGGTCGATGTCCACCACCTTGTCCAGCAGCTGCAGCCCGTCGATGCAGTCGTGCGCGCCGGCCACCGTCTTGGCGCGGTAGAACTTGCGCGCCAGCACATTCCACAGGATGTCGTTGATCAGCGTCGACTTCCCCGATCCCGACACGCCCGTCACCGCCACGAAGCAGCCCAGCGGAATGCTGACGTCCAGCCCGCGCAGGTTGTGCTCGCGCGCGTTGCGGATGGTGAGCTCGCGCCCCTCCACCGGGATCCGCCGTTCCACGGGAATCTCGATGCGACGCTCGCCGCGCAGGTAAGCGCCGGTAAGCGACTCCTCCGCCGCGGTCACGTCATCCACCGAACCCGCGGCGATCACCTTGCCGCCGTGCCGCCCCGCGCGCGGGCCCAGGTCGACGACGTAGTCCGCGGCGCGGATGGTGTCCTCGTCGTGCTCCACCACCAGCACGGTGTTGCCCAGGTCGCGCAGCTGCTTGAGCGTTTCCAGCAGCCGCTCGTTGTCACGCTGGTGCAGGCCAATGCTGGGCTCGTCCAGGATGTAGAGAACGCCCACCAGCCGCGAGCCGATCTGCGTGGCCAGGCGGATGCGCTGCGCCTCGCCGCCGCTGAGCGTTTCCGCCGAGCGGCCCATCGTCAGGTACTCCAGCCCCACGTTGACCAGAAACGACAGCCGCTCGCGCACTTCCTTGAGGATGGGCGCGGCGATGTCGCGCGACATGGTCGGCAGGCCGTCCACATACTCAAAAAAGCCCAGCGACTCCGCCACCGGCATGGCCACGATGTCGCCCAGCGAGCGCCCGCCGACGGTGACGGCCAGGCTTTCGGGCCGCAGCCGCGCGCCGTGGCAGGTGCCGCACGCCAGGGTGCTCATGTACTCTTCCAGCGTCTCGCGCACGGAGTCGCTGCTGCTTTCCTTGTAGCGCTGCTCCACGTCGCGCAGAATGCCGGCCCACTTCAGCTTCTTGCTGATGGCCTTGCCACCCTTGGGCGCGCCCTTGTCGTCCGCGCCGTACATCAGCAGGCGGCGCACCTCGTCCGTCAGTTCCTGCCACGGAGTGTTGAGGTCGAAGCCCACCGCGTCGGCCAGCCCTTCCAGGATCGTCCCGCGCAGATGGCCGCGGGGCACGCCCCAGGGAAGGACGACGCCTTCCAGGATGGAGAGCGAGCGGTCCGCCAGGACGAGGTCCGGGTCCGGCTCCTTGCGCGTGCCCAGGCCGCCGCACGCCGTGCAGGCGCCGTAGGGGGAGTTGAAGGAAAACTGCCGCGGTTCCAGCTCCGGGATGCTGACGCCGCACTCCGCGCAGGCGTAGTGCTCGCTGAACAGCTCCGGCTCCGGATCGACGGCGTCCGGCGTGTGCGCCACAACCTGCACCACGCCGTCGGCGGAGCGCAGCGCCTGCTCCACCGCGTCGGCGATGCGCGAGCGGTTTTCGCCATCCACCGCCACCTTGCGCTCCACGTAGATGCTGATGTCGTGGTTGGAGCGGCGGTTGAGCACGGGGGGCTCTTCCAGGCGGTGCACCTCGCCGTCGGTGCGCGCGTGGGTAAAGCCCTTGCGGCGCATTTCCTCGAACAGGTCGCGGAACTCGCCCTTGCGGCCGCGCACGGCGGGGGCGAGCACTTCCAGCCAGGTGCCGGCCGGAAGCTCCATGAGCCGTTCCACGATCTGCTGCGCGCTCTGCCGGGCGACCGGCTTGCCGCAGGTGGGGCAGTGGGGGGTGCCCGCGCGTGCCCAGAGCAGGCGCAGGTAGTCGTACACCTCGGTGACGGTGCCGACGGTGGACCGCGGGTTTCGCCCGGCGGTCTTCTGTTCGATGGAGATGGCCGGCGAGAGCCCCTCGATGGAGTCGACGTCGGGCTTTTCCATCATGCCCAGGAACTGGCGGGCGTACGCGGAAAGCGATTCCACGTACCGCCGCTGCCCCTCGGCGTAGATGGTGTCGAAGGCGAGCGACGACTTGCCGCTCCCGCTCAGCCCGGTGATTACCGTGAGCTGGTCGCGGGGGATCTCGACGTCGATGTTCTGGAGGTTGTGCTCGCGTGCGCCGCGGACGATCAGGTTTTCTTCTGCCATCCCGAAAACTTACCGCAACGGGCGCCCGCTTTCAACCGTCCAGCGAACGCCGAACACATTTGTTCACCCGCGCTTGCGGCGGATGGGCGGGCGGGGGCGGTGCGGCGGGTGCCGCGGAGGTTGACGGACGGGGATGCGGGGAGGCGGAGAACGGGGCGCGGACCGCGGGCCGCGGCTTCGTGCGGAGAGGCGGAATCAGCTGCCAACCGTCCCCGGTGCAGGGAACGGACAACCGGCGCGCGCCCACCGCCTCGTGGCCCTCACCCCGCGTGCTGCGCACGACGACCCTCTCCCACAAACAGACGTGGGAGAGGGAGCACACCCCAGATTCGTGACGAGGAGAGGTTGGTGTGGGGGGGCGGGTTCCGGCCCGGCGGTTGAAACCGCGCCTCAAAAGACACGAAGTCCGCCTGCGCGGACTGCGGCGGACTAGGCTTGTTTTCCCGATGCAGTTGAAGCCCCGAACCGGATGCGCCAGCAGCGGGTTCGGGGGTTCCCGCTGTTTGAGAGCGTGTCCCGCAAACCTCTAATACGGGGCAGAGCGGGGCGACGACCGGCGTCAGTGCCGGAGCCAGGGGTGGGACGGGGTGGAGCGGAGGGCGATTCGTCGCTCTGGTGGCGCAGCGGAGGGTGCCGAGGGCAGGGCAAAGCGCGCATGCCCGCGCTTTTACGCCATTGCGGGCGTTGTCTGCCGATTACGGGCGCGCCAAAGCTTCAGCAGGTTGTGCGTGGCGCACCAAAGCGACCACTCCAGGCCGGCCTTGCGCTTGCCCCGGAGCATGAAGGTCCGCAGGCCGCGCGTCCGCATCTGGCCGAAGACCGGCTCGATCGTACTCTTCCGCTCCGCGT